>NZ_CDRSSE010000002.1:0-136990 GCF_977051555.1 Segatella sp. | reverse complement strand
GTGTCTCAGTTCCAATGTGGGGGACCTTCCTCTCAGAACCCCTACTGATCGTAGCCTTGGTGGGCCGTTACCCCGCCAACAAGCTAATCAGACGCATCCCCATCCATCACCGATAAATCTTTAATCCATTTCAGATGTCTTCTATGGACGTCATTGGGTATTAGTCTTACTTTCGCAAGGTTATCCCCAAGTGGTGGGCAGGTTGGATACGCGTTACTCACCCGTGCGCCGGTCGACGCCTATCGGAAGCAAGCTTCCAATATCGTTTCCCCTCGACTTGCATGTGTTAAGCCTGTAGCTAGCGTTCATCCTGAGCCAGGATCAAACTCTCCATTGTAAAATATCATTTTTACCTAGCCTTGCGGCTTGGTTTGTTTGTTGTCTGTACTTAGGACGAATATCCTTTTCGTTTATTGAAGCTTAGTAAACCTGACTTGTCAATTACTTGACGGTTCGTTTCTTTTACCCAGTCAACTTTCTTATTTCTAAGAAGTTAACCGCTTCTTGTACTACTTGTCTGTTTATGTAAAATCTTTCAAAGAACTCTTTCTTTAATCGCTAAGAGAAACCGTATTTCTCAAAAGCGAGTGCAAAAGTACTAACTATTTTCCTTTCCACCAAATCTTTTCGCAAAAAAGTTGAGATTTTAGCCGATTTTTAACACTTATAAAGATTTTACACAATAGATTTTTGCTGTTTACATTATTATATATATGCTCCTGCTAGTGCAGACACCTAGGCGTATACGCAAGCGCACAATAAATATTGGTTACTGAAGTTTCGCCCCACACGCCCTGTTACTGAAGTTTCGCCCCACACGCCCTGAACCAACGGTCACCGGCCGAAGGGAAAGGTAAAGGGCGTGTGGGACAAAACAGGGCGTGTGGGACAAAACTTGAAGAAAAAAATTGCTAATGATTGTTAATAACTGAGCTTTCGTAAGTTTGCACCACACACTTTGAAAGGGCGTGTGGGACGAAACTTGAAGAAAATTGCTAATAATTTCACATTACTTTATATTTAGAAATTTACGCTTATCCATAGCCATTAACTTTATTTCGCTGATAATATTTTAACGGCTTATACATCAGGGATACAGATTAGACTTGGATTCTAATAGATTTCTGTAGAAAGAGATCACAAAAAAAAGAGGAACCTCTAAAAAAAAGATACCCCTTTCTGAATCGAAAACAAACGCTAAAATATGTAAAAACAGGCTAAACCCTTAAAATATGTTTATAAAAAGCAAAAAACACCCTTCACCACCCTTCACCCGTAACTATTTGACACTCAAAATGTTAAATAAAAAGGTGAAGGGTGAAGGTTTGAAAACTCTATTTTATATATGTACGCGTGGGTAAAGGAAAAAAGGGTAAAATCAAAAAAGTACCCTAGGGTCAAAAATCGGAAAAACCCTAAAAAAAGAATATAATATAAGATTTAAAATATACCCTTCACCCTTCACCTCGCCACCACACCCCAGTTTCCATATCTTCGCCATCGGATTCCCTACATTTGTTTTCTGGGTTTATCCTTCGAAGATATTCTGCTATCTTTCGGAGATAATTTCGTATTCTTCGGAGATATTCCGCTATCTTTCGGAGATAATTTCGTATTCTTCGGAGATATTCTTCTGAATGATTCCATGATATTTTTCGCACTTTATTTCCCGAATCCACGCAAATCGCACAAATCGCATAGGTAGAAAAGGGAAAAGACGTATCTTTGCATTCAAAATAAAGCGAATGATAAATGTAAAAATTGGTGAAATGGGGGGGGGTAAAAATTGATGGATTTATAAATTTATAGTTAAAGGAGCTTAAATCAAAGCTATTTTTTCTTTTTTTGAAAGTCTTTTTGCGCCATTTTCGCTATTTTTGTGGCAAAGATTATAATGACGTATAATTAGATTAATATCAAAAACAGAAAATAGGAAACAGTATAATAAACACTTTTTCTATAAACAAATAATACAGAAGCGAATGAAGACAGACAAAGGACAGCGCATGTTGCTCTTTCTTGTTTCAGCACTATTCATTACACCAGCATCAGCACAAGACTGGCGCTTGAAAACGAACTTAGCATACTGGGCTACCACAACACCTAATATTGGAGTGGAAAAGAGGTTATCAGACCACTGGTCGCTGGACCTATCCACAGGTTGGAACCCATTTACTTTTCGCAAGAACAAGAAAGTGAAGCACATTGCCGTACAAACAGAGATGCGATATTGGCTCGACAGCCCGTTCCGGGGGCACTTCTTTGGAGCCAATTTACTCTACTCACATTACAATGCGGGTGGTGTACACCTCCCACTGGGTCTTTTTCCAGATCTCAAAAAGCATAGGTTCCAAGGCGACTTGGGAGCCCTAGGCGTAGTATATGGTTACGACTGGGCACTCGACAAGGAAAACCGTTGGAATCTGGAGGCGGCTGTTGGTTTGGGATTGGGAATCACACGCTATACCAAATACAACTGTTATGGCAGATGCGCCACCGCCATTGAGAAGAAGACGAAAACCTTCGTTATGCCAACCAAGGTGGCAGTATCGCTGGTTTACAACATCGGGCAGACAGAGAAAACAAATAAAAACAAATAAAATATAACTTGACTATGAAGAAGTTCAGATTTTTTAGCTTTGCAAGTACGATGCTTCTTGCAAGTGCAGCAGGAATGGTTTCCTGCTCTTCAGATTCAATTGAGCCAACAGGTGGTTCCGGTGCGACAGGACAGGTTGTAAAGACCCAGTTCGCCATAAACATTCCTTATGGTGGTAACTCTTCGACTAACCAGGCAAAAAAGGTAACTCGTATGACCGATGAGATGACTCAGCAAAGTGGCAAGCCTTTCCGTGGCATTTCAGACATCGTTCTGCTGACTTTCAACGGAGATCCTTCAACAACAGGAAACACAGAAGCTACAAGAATCATTGAAATCGGTACAGACGCCAATGCATACGCTCATAATGAATACAGTAAACTCTACCGTGACATTGAGATTCCTGTAGGAACTAACCACATGCTTTTCTATGGTAGAGCTACCAGGAAGAGTGGAGACACAGACTTCCAGGCAGGTAAGATTACAGATGTAGGAACAAAAACTACCGAGAAAGTTCTTACAAACTTATCACATGAGTTAACTGCAATCAATAGCACGGCTGATTTTACAATAGATGATGATGCTAAAAAAATCATCAATGCATTGAATGCTATTGCCAATGCTAAGGTTACAGATGGAACAGATTATACCTGGGCAGCAATTGGTAACGAAACAACCCTCCCTTCCTGGTTAACAGAAAACGAGAAGAAATTTTTAGCTGCGCGTTACAACGAGTTCACGCATCTAAAAGCAGGCTCGAAAACATCTGTCGTTGAATTTATCAAGAACCTCAAAACTGCATTGGTGGGTGAGACTGGAGAACCAACCATCCCTGCAGAAAGAAAATTAACTAAAGAGATTTACGATAAATGCGAAGCAGCTTTAGTAGATATAAGTAGCATTGACTTCCCAGGAAAGTTCAACCTGCCTGATGGTGTTGCTTCCTTAAGTTGGATTGAAGGAGAGAGTAAATTTGCTTACAATGCTCCTAATAACGTAATCATCGGTACTGGTAACTCTATCAATTACCAAAAGATTTGCTATCCAGCAGAACTGTCGTATTTTGTAAATACAACAACTATGGTTTCTGATAAAGACATGTCCAATCTGAGCGAATTCCCTACATGCAATGATTGGATCCAAAATACACAAACAGCATGGAACGCAAAGACTAACTTTACAGAAAATGCCGTTGCAAATACAACCAAAACCGTAGGTTTGAAAGACCCTGTACAGTACAGCGTGGCTGTGTTGAAATCAACAATAAGATGTGATGCTGCTACTCTTGAAGATAACGCTAAGCAGATTGGAGGTTCCAATACAGACCAGCAGATTTCGGTTCCTACAGATGGTTTTAAAGTAACAGGCATCTTGATTGGCGGTCAGCCTGCTTCAGTAGATTGGAAGTATGACCCAGTATCTACAGAGTCATTCGCTAACACCATATATGACAAAGTGATGAATGGTTCTATGGTAGCCAAGAACGAAACTTCTGCATCAAACGCAAACTATACGCTTGTCTTTGACAACAAGAAGTCAGATACACAAAGTCCAGTATATGTAACCATAGAGTTAGAGAACAATTCAGGACAAGCCTTCTACGGAAAAGATGGTATCATCCAGAAGGATACTAAGTTCTATCTTGTAGGTCAGTTAAATCCAAACACGAATGGACTTACAAATCCTAATAGTGTGAATCGCGTATTCGTTCAGGACTATGTTACAACTGCCAACTTTAAGATCAAAGATTTAAAGAGCGCATACAACTGTATTCCTGACCTCAGAACATCAGGCATCAACGTAGGTCTCGCAGTAGATCTTGACTGGAAGTCTGGTATTACATTTAATGTAGATATTTAATCATTCTACCTTACTGAGCTTTCGCAAGTTACGAAAGCTCAGTAGGGTAAATTTCGCTGTTTATAATCCTAATAAAGGACGGAAAATGAGAAAGAAAGAATCATATAGAATATTTCTGATAGCTCTGATGACTTTGAGCATCGCTTTCGGATTGTCTTCATGCATCAATGAAGACATGAGCAAGTGTGGCAAAGACTATAAGATCAAGTATAATCTGGTACTCCATACACAGATTCATACCCTCATAGACATTGACCTCAACACCACCGAGGAGCAATACATCGCCAACAGACTGAAACAGGAACTCGGCACAGTCTTCACCGACCATGCCCTTGACAATGATTTGTCTTTCTTTATCGGAAAAGACCTCTACCGTCACGAAGCTAACATCATGAATGCCAACTCGGTATCCTACACCATCTATCTGCCTCGCAACAACTACCAGAACCTGTCGCTCGCCAATACCGGAAACGCCAGAAACGTGAAGATTACAGGAGCAAATGACTGCAAGGCTCTCGCCCTGGAACAGGAGCAGAAAGATACCATCGACAGCCACAACATAGGTCTGTTCACTTCCCGGCTCACCATCAACGAGGATGATTTCGACCACGATTTGCAGACCACCCTCTATATGGCAAACTGTGCTGCAGCGGTAGTCATCAACCAGCAAGAAGTGAAACCTGCCGAACTCTGGGGATTCGTAGAAGGAATGGCAACCCACTTTCTCGTAAACGACAGTATTTACTCAACATCCCGAAACACCATCGTGAGAGCCAAGCGAATCAACGAAGCCTCAACAGCCTCAGCCCAGACTCACGATGCGCTCTATGCCGTAAGTTTTCCATCCAGCAAAGCAGAATGGCGCTTCCACATCATAGCCAAGGTAAACGGCAAATATACAGAAACCATTCTCACGCTGAACGAGCCGCTGAAAGCCGGAAGACTGAAGCTGATTAAGGCGAAACTCAAAGCCGACGGTTCGCTGGTTGTTACCAATGCATCAGTAGGAGTGAGCGTGAAACTCGACTGGAAACCAGGCGGAAGCCACGATATTGACATTTAAGTAAAAAAGAATTGATACATGAATCATATTACGAAATACATATTTGCGATACTATCGCTTATCATGCTGGCAGGATGCAGCGAAAGCGAAAAGAACGAGGTAAGACCGATGGACACGTTGGCACCTATCTCGCTCACCCTCTCTGTGCCAGATGATAAGACAAACACACGCGCTGGAGATCCTGGAGCAGACACCAACGACAAGGTGGACTGGGACCGGCTCACCATCATCGTTGCCTATAAGGAAAAGACCCAAGGCGACGAAATACACGATGCCGCACCCCAGAAAATGGTATATTACGATACCTATACCAAGGAAGAATTCGACCGGGGAAAACTCGTCACCCATTCCACCTCAACCCTATCAGGACCTGATGCCAACGGCTTTCGCACCTATACGATGTATCTGCCGCTAGGCACCTGTTGCGTTTATGGGGTTACCTACAGTAACGGAGAAGGGCTGGATCTGGAGGGGGAACTGAACAAGATAACAGAAGACGGCACAAACCGCAACGAGGATATCTACAAATTACAGATTAGCAACGACTATGCTCATAAAGACGGAGCCGTAGACATAGCCAAGTTTATCAGCGTAGCCACAGGATATGCGCTCAAGCTGGACCCAGAGACGCAAATTCTTACCGATGAGCGCGAAATAAAAGTAGAACAGAACATCAATGCCAATATCAACACCAAACAATACTGGCGCATGGTACTGGGCAGATTGGCTGCCAAGATAGACATCCAATGGGATGCCAAGGGAGCCTACGAAAAGGACAACGACGGAAATCTGAAATATACAAACGTGAAAGTAACCCAGTTTACTTATCACGGAGAACCGAAGGGAACAACGAAAGCTGATGCAGGATGCGGAAGACTCTTCCCTACCCTTTACAAGGAAGTAACTTCCAAGACTTCGGTAAGCGGCCACACAACCTTTGTGAACACCTCAGAAATCAGCAAGCGCAACGGACGGGTATATCATTATACCTTCCCAGACGGAACCAATCCTCCTCGCATCACCTTCCAGCTTGATACAGAGAAAGAAGGAACGGCAGGGAACAAGATATACAACGTGACATTTGACATGAGCAATCTGAAAGATGGTTTTATCCCAGCCCGCTGGTACAAGATAAACGTAACCATCAAGGGCACCCAACTGGGCAGCACTTCAGATATCACGATCAACAATTTCAATATATAAAACTCTTTTCAGCATGAAAATACATCATACAACATACAGGAAAATCATAGCAGCCCTCATCCTCCTGAGCTGCACCTGCCAGCTGTTTGCACAGGGAAAGATTTATCGAGTAACTGCAAAGGCAACAACAGGCGGTGACGGCTCATCATGGGAAAAGGCGATTCCATTAATTGAGGCATTGAGCAAAGCCAAGGCAACCGACGAAATCTGGGTAAAAGGCTATAAGACCACAACCTTAGAAAATATCTACGTGGCTCCGAAGGAAGGTTTCGTTCTCCCTTCGGGCGTTGCCATGTATGGAGGTTTCGAAGGAACAGAAACCAGCAAAGACAAACGGGGCACAGGAAAACACAAATTTCAGATGACCTACCTCACTACGCTGATAGGCGACATCAACAAAAACGACGAGGCGAACAAGGAGCAGATTATCTATCCGGAGAACCCAACCCGAACAGATAACTCCACCCATGTTCTGACCCTTAACATTGGCGTAACCGATAACAACCCCAACGCCAACAGCGCCCCAACCATCGTTTCCGGTTTCCAGATCGGAGCCGGTAATGCCCAAGGTAAAGTTACAGCCCCAGACGGAAGAGGTGGCGGTATCTACGTGGTGAACAAAAGCAGCAGAAGCGACGACAGCAATGCCGACAAACGCGCTTTCCAGATTACCCAATGCAACATAGCCAACAACTTTGCAATGCGAGGCGGTGCCATCTATGTGGATGCATCATGCACCAATCCGCTATCTTCCATCAGCTATTGCGGTCTCTTCAATAATGTGGCAGGCCGGCGAGGAGCCAGCGACAACGAAGGAGCCGGAATCTGGGCAGACGGAACGGTAACCATCTACAATACCAACATCAACAACAACACCAATGGTGGAGTACGCCTGTCGGCTACCTCAAAAATCATCAACTGCTCGGTTGTGGCAAACACCGTATCAGCAGTAGACCTGGTAAATGCAGCCCGCACTTCAAACAACGGAGGCGGAGCCGTTTACAATACCGTACTCTGGCATTCCACCGCTGTCAGCAAGGCGGATACCCGTCCTGCCTTCTACAACTGTGCCATGACCGATGTAAAGGTAACCAACGAAACGAGCCATACCGATGCTAATGGCAACGTGCGCATCAGCAGCCAGAACCACTCTACCGAGCCGGCAGCCTGGTTTACGCAGAGCGTAGTTTCCCTAGGTTATGACTACTCTTTCCAGAAACTTACCCGTCTCATCTACACCTCGTTCGCCTTCGAGGAGACCTCAGCCCTGCTGGGTAAAGGAAACCTTGAATATTACAAGAAATATATCGAGGATACTGATATTGAAAAGAAATCTACCGACGTCATGGGCAAGCAGCGCTATGAAAGCAACAGCATCGACATCGGTGCCTATGAGTATGAACGACTCATGGAGGGAAGAATCAGATATGTGAAAGTAAACGGAACCGGTAAGGGAACCTCCTGGGATGATGCCATGGGCGACATTCAGGACGCCATCAACTCGCTGGCAGATGACAAGGGTACAAAAGGCGAAGTCTGGGTAGCCGAAGGTACCTACATGGTAACCAAGCGCATCGATTCTTCTACGGGTTCACCAACCTCCCTCCTCATGAAAGACGGCATCAGCGTTTATGGTGCCTTTGCCGGAGGAGAAACAACACGTGCTCAGCGCATTGCCGCATCAGTTGATCTGAAGCCATGGGGTTGGAAACACGAAACCATCCTCAAAGCCAACGGATTCAACAGGAAGGATGCCTCCTGGAGCGAGAACGATGAAGCATGGAACATAAAGAGCAGTTCCTCGCATGTAGTCTGGTTTGCCCCTCTGCCAGGCGGTAAGGCTTTCTCCGACAACGTATATCTGGAAGGTTTCACCATAGAGGGAGGTAGCTATCAGCAACAAGATGATGAAATTTACGAGCCACAGTATGGCGCTGGTGTCTATATCAACGATGCCAACGCCAAGATGCGTTATTGTACAGTCCGCTACTGTAATCCGGGCGCCACAAAGACTCCATCCCAGACTCCAAAAGGTGGCGGAATCTACTGTAAGAACGGTATGACCGAGGGTAACCTGGTATATAACTGCTCGGCTTATCAGGGCGGAGGTATCTATATTGATGAAGCCGGCTACGTAACCCGAAGCATGGTTACCAACTGCTCTGCCAATCTGGGAGCGGGTGTTTATCTGCAAGGCAGCGTATCAGGTCCTGCCTACTATCAGATTCTTTCCACCTCCGTCATCAGCAACAATACCAGTACCCGAAACGGTGCTGTCTATGTAGACGGCCGCGGACTGGTCATCAACAATACCATCACCAACAACTATACCGACAACACCTCGGATGTTGCCGACCAGGATGCCTCCTATACGGGTGGTGTCTACATCAAGGAAAAGGGACTGCTGGCAAACAACATACTTTGGAATAACTCATTGCCCCAGAGTTCATCAGCCTCCAAGGCACAGGTTTATGCTGCCAACCCTAGCAAGGAGGGCGTACAGTTCTACAACAACGCCATCTCTGACGTAAGTGCTGCATCATGGAATGACACCTATCAGACCGGAACCCTCTCCATCAACAACTATTATTCAGGTAAGGGATTCGTGATGGGCAAAGCAGGCTCTCCATTTACCAGCAAAGATGATTTCGACACGAAACGAGGAGTAATCGGTTCGCTTACCGAAATCAACTACTATTGGGAACTCTACAAAGGAACCCGCCTGCGCAACGAGGGTATCAGCTTTACGCTGCTGCCTAGTGCCTATCTGTACCAGCCACAGATAGACTTGAGCGGAAAACCATTCAAATCAGTCCCTTCTATAGGTGCCTATATGGCAGAAAACCACGATGTGGTGTTCGAAAAGAACACAACAACCCACCGCCTCCGCATCTATTTTGACCGTTCACAGGAAATCCTGGATGGTACGGGCGAGTCGTGGAAAAAGAGTTATACCTCTGCTTCAGTAGATGAACTGATAGAATATCTTGCCACCATCCAGGATGGCGAAGAGGTGGATGTGGTAGAAAACGGCAGCAAATCCAAGCATCAGATAGATGCCCAAAGCGAATACCAGTTTGAAATCTGTTCCCGTGCGGGCACTTTTGCCCCAACCATCGCTTATATGAACGAAGAGAGCGATGCGAAATCACGTGCATTCCGCATCCAACCTACCGTGCTCCCACTCAACCTGTATGGTGCTTATCCGAAATATGAAATCAACCTAAAGCCTGCTGATACAGACCGCCACCCTATCAAACACCGTACCGAACTGAATGGCAACATCAACGGTACGACTCTGAGCGAAGGACTTTATCACCTGGTACGCATCGAGTCGGGTGCCCGTGTAACCATCAACGGCTACACCTTTACCCATGCCTATGCAGCAGGTACAGCTTATATGCCATACGGCGGCGGAGTTCTGATTGGAAGTGTGGATGATGCTACAGCAGCGACCAGCGTGAAGTTTGAAAACTGTATCTTCGAAGATAATACGGCGATGAACGGAGCAGCCATCTCTACCATGCCGGATGCCGAGAACGTAAGTCTGGAACTGGTAAACTGCGTTGTGAACAACAATACGAGCGAAGATACATCTGTCAAGCCTTCCATCATCTATCTGAATCCTGCAGAAAAGAGCAACAACACGCTGAAGCTCACCCACGTATCAATCGTCAACAACGTGGGTGTGGCACCTGCTAACAATCTGGTGAAAGCAACATCCTTTGCTGCTGGCAACATGCTGAAAATGGGAGGCGTATGGAATTATTCGGAATGCAACAACAGCCTGGAAGAGAATTTCAACACGCTTGGCAAAGAAGGCGCCCTCAACTTTATGAACCCAACGAAGGAAATAGGTGCCAAAATTAATGGAAACGTTTATTACGGAGGTTATGCATCGTTCCGTCCGTTAACCAGTTCCAGTCAGGCTGGTGTCATCATCAATAGTGTGCCTTCGTCGCCGCTGGAGACTGACATTCTGGGCGATAAACGCAACCAAGGCGGTGAAGCCGACCTGGGTGCCTATGAGGCACTGCTGCCAAAGACCGGCAAGATTATCTACGTGCGTTCCTACAACACGGATTATACGAGTGGCAAGAATGCCAACTATGATGATCAGGATGGAAAGCCGGATTTTGACCTGCTGAAGCATACAGACATTTATTATGACGGAACCTCATGGGACAAAGCCATCATCGGTAATGCCATGTGCGACAAGGATGTGCCGAGAAACAACAACCTGTTCTATGTAAAGCAGAGTGACAAAACGCTGCTTAGCACCACTATTGACAATAAGGATTATAGCCAGGCAGGAGGTAAATATCGCTCAAAAAAAACAGATTCCTACGGAGATTTCTGGGGGGATAATTCCGGCAACAGTTATAAAGACGGTTACTGGCCTAACTATTATAATACGATTACGAACAATAGAGACGAGCAATACATCAGCGGTCTGCAATATGCCGTAGAAAGAGCAGCAGAGCTGAACAAGAATCTCAAAGCAGGCGAAGAGCCTGTTGTGGTTTGGGTTGGCGCAGGTGTCTATACCGACTACAAAGGTTTCGTCATCAGAGACAACGTAAAGGTTTATGGCGGTTTCCCTCACGAGGGTTATCCGGGCGAAAGCGACCGCCATCCTCTCCTTTCCCAATATGTTCCGGCACGCAAGGAATACCAGGGATTAGACGTAACAAAATATGAAACCATTCTCCAGATACGCAAGGAATCGCCTGTTTATTTCAAAAACGGAGATAAAGAGATGTGGTATCAGGAAGGCAAATCTGACGACGGCTCTAAATATGATTATACAAAGAAATTAATCAACAACAAGACACAAGAACGCCACTATGTGCTCTACCAGCCGGATGTCTGCATACCTACCTGGTCACAGACAAATGATGGTACCGGTAACAGATGGGGCGGAAACAGCAACCGCTATCCGGGCTCTACATACCCAGATGATAAGTATGTAGAATATAAGAATGCCAAATGGGACGGTTTCTCAATCCGTCATGGTTACATCGTCAACTATAAAGATGCCAACCGTGACGGAGGAGCCGGTGTGCGTGTTTTCAGAGGAGTAGAACTGGAGAATCTTATCATCGTAAACAACTTTAATCACGGATCCCGTGTCCGTGGTGGCGGTTTGTATATGGATGGTGAAAACTCCAAGATTTCGAACAGTTACCTGCTCAGAAACCTGAGCATGACTACCAATAAGGAAAACTATGGTGGAGGTGCCTATATGATTCAAGGCACGGGCTACAACCTGGTTGTTGCCAATAACCGTTGTGGAAATGGAGCACAAAGTTATGGTGGAGGCATTTTCCTGGAGAGTGCCAAGTTCTACAACAACACCATCGCCTACAATATGTCTGCATATGGCACCGGCATCTATCACTGGCAGGACCAAAGCACCGGAGTTCCATCGCAGCTTTCACTCTACAATTGTCTTATCTATGATAATCATAATGGAAACAAGGAGGTGGCAGACCAGGTAAACTCCCTGGCATGGGACAAGATGAAGCCTTCTCACAACTGTTATATGAACAGTAGCGATGATAACAAAAAATTCCTTGAAAGCAATGGTAACTTCACCGGAACGGACCTGGCTTTCCCATTTGAAGACAAGACCTACGAAAGTGGAAAGGATGAAATTTTCCGCTTCCGTAATGCCCGCCTTACCAATAACTTCCGCCTGAACGAAAAGGATGGATTAACAGGCAACAAATGTCTGAATGGCGGTTCTACCGACGTAGGAACAGGAGTCAAACTTCCAGAAACCGATATGGACTATACCGACCGTATCAAAGACTGCCAGATTGATATCGGTGCCTACGAGGCAGATAATACAGCCAACATTACGGCACAGGAGAAGAAGAACAGCGAAGGTGAGGTTGAAGCCTACGTTTACTACGTAACCCAGAACGGTTACGGAAACCGTAGCGGCGACAGTCCGGAAAACGCAGCCTGCGCTGATAAACTGCAAAGCGTGCTGACCCAGGCTGGCGAGAAATTTAAAGAAGCAAACAAAGACCTGAAACTCGGAGCCGACAACAAGAACCAGGACGACGACAAGGCAATAAAGGTTTATGTGAAGGTAGCCGGTTATGAGGCAGACGAAAGCGGAAACCGTTTCGTTTATCATGCCAACACCTTGGCTGACCCGACCGTTCCACAGAGCTATACCTTCCTGATTCCTAACGGAGTATGGCTGATGGGTGGATACAACGAGGGTACGCAGAAGAATGGTGTACCGGATCCAACCACCTACAACTGGGACAAGGACCAGCGCGACTGTATCAGATATCAGACCATACTGAGTGCCAAGACTCAGGTGAAAGAAGGAACTACCGTTACCCAGGAGGTGAACGGTTACCACACCGTGACCTTCGGCAAATGGCCTTCGGGAGAAATAGACACCTACTTCAAAGATGCCGTTGGCTACCGTGCCGTGGTAGACGGCTGCCGACTGATTGATGGTAATGCAACCGAAAAGACAGGTTATAACAGTATTGGAGGTGCAGCCATCGTACCAAGAAGTGCCCATGTGCGCAACTGTCTGATTACCGACTGTCAGGCAACCAAGGGCGGTGCGCTCTATCTCCTAAAGGGAGGTATTGTGAGCGGCAGCGTCATCACGAGAAACTCTGCGACAGATGGTGGTGCCATCTATGCTGCACGGATCACCAGCAATACCAAGAAGTATCATGCCTATGTCATCTCCTGCACCATTGCAGACAACACGGCAACTTCTGCAGGTGGTGGAATCTTCCAGGAGGACTATGCGCTGATTAGCGGTAACTCTGTGATTTGGGGCAACTCAGCTGCCAGCGCTGAGAACATTAGTTGTGGTGATACTGAACTCAAAGACGAAGATGTCCTGCAGGATGCAACGCTGCAAACCCAATTCTATCCATACGATTACTGCTTCGTTGAAAAGATGAATTTGCCTGCCAATGCGATGAACACGGAGATGACCAGCGATTTGAATACCTATTTCGCCAGCAAGGGATATTACTACCCCCGTGCTTATTCACCTTTGATTGGTAATGGTATAGATGCAGCATACATCGAAGGTTGGAAGAGCTATGGTGTTTCCAACTACGATATTCTGGGCAACACCAGACATCTGAGTAAGCGCCAGACAGCGGGAGCATACGCTCTCGATTTGCCGGAAATCAACAAGGATAAACTCCTAACCCGCCTCTTTGTTTCGAATGAAGGTGGAGAGGAAGTGAGTGATGAACTGAAACAGAAATACTACGGTCGTTCATTCCTCACGCCTTTCAACAGTTTGGATGCAGCACTCGACTATATCGAAGAGGTTCGCAAGCAACCTGCTGAGGGTAGTCCTCTGGCAACAGAGGTAACTCACTTCGAAATTCTGATGACAGGTGGAACGTATAAGCCTAGTCAGATTAGAAAAGATGTATCAAATGCACAGACCAACAAGGACCGCCGTTTACAGAGTTTCACTATTCCTGTAAACGTAGATATCTATGGCAGTTTCTCTGTAGAAGACAATTACTCATCTGATCCGGAGGGTACTGTTGCTACAGAAAGTTTTACCAGCCTGGGTAATATAACCTTGCGTCCTGACATGAAAATCAAGGATATCCTGAGTGAGCGCAACAAGAACCACATGGCAGACAACAACAAGAATGGACTGATAGACCCATGGGAGTTTAAGAATCCAACTATCTTCTCAGGTGACATCAAGGAATCTGAGAAGGAGCGAAAGGTGTATCATGTGGTTTACAGCAGGAAGAAGACTACGGGAACTTCTGCAGAAAATGTAAACGATAATGTTGTGCTCGATGGTATTACGATTATGAATGGTGAAACCATGACAGAACTTGCTACCAATGAAAATACAGGTGGCGAGATGGACGAGATTGGACGTGGTGGAGCCATCTACACCGATCGTGTTCACTATACGCTGAACCGTTGCCGTCTGATCAAGAATACCGGTCTGCACGGTGGAGCCATCTATGCCAACAACGCAAGTTTCGACATCATCGGCAGCTACATCGGCGGTAACAGAGCCATCACAGAAGAGGCTTCTGCCACCAATGCTAAAAGCTATCCGGGAATGGGTGGAGCCATCTATCTCTACCTGACAGACTCGAAGAATGGAAACTTGCATATCGTCAACTCGCTGATAGCCAACAACGATGTCACATCGGGTAATTCTCAGAGTAGCGGTATTCCTACTGGCGGTGCCATCTACATCCGCAGAGCTGGCGATGCCGGAACGACCGAAACTTATCACGATGTCAACATCACAAACAGCATCATCGTCAACAATAAGGCGAATCAGGATGGAGCTATCCACATCGAAAACGAAAGCAGCACCATTACACCTATATTATATAATACGGTAATCTGGGGTAATGAATCGCAGAATCCTAGCAAATCTCTGAAGAGAGACCACATGCAATACTGCGCTTGGGATGAATTGCCTGCTACCTTAAACAATGGTACAACTGCTGAAGATGGCAACATCATGTTGGGCAAAGATAACCTGGCGGTCAATGGTCCGTGCTTCGCTTCTCCTTCTACCACCAAGGGATATGCTGGCTACAGTTTGTCAGACCAGTGGAATCCAAGAGCCATCTCTGTGCTTACGGATGCTGGTTTGGGTGATAAGAACAATGCCAATAAAACCGATGCATACCAGAAATGGTGGGAAGCTCATCTGACTCGTCTACGCAAATATGGTTATCCGGAAGAATACGTCCGTTATTCTGATCCTGATGCTACTGATAGTTATCTGCGCTATGTTGGTCCGATAGACGAGAATGGTGTGGTAAGCAGCAAGCCTATTGACATAGGTTTGTACGAGTTCCAGTACGTATTCAAACTCACCGACCGCGACCAGCTTTATATTGGTACGGAGCAGAAGGGAAAAGGAGATGGCAGCGATTGGAATAATCAAAGTACTGACTTGCGTGGTGCCATCATTGCCATGGCAAATGCTACTGGCAAGGAAACTACTCATGCCCACAAGAAAGTGTATGTACGTGGTGGCACCTACTACTCACCAACCTATTCCGGTAATAATGATGCCTTCACCCTCTTCATAAACAAGGGGGAGAACGCAAGCTTCGTACAGTCGCTGGAAATTGTGGGTGGATGTACCGGAAAAAACATAAACGGTAAGGAAGAGCAAGACTTCAGTAACCCATCTGTACTCATCGAAAACCCTACCAAGAAGGGACAAACCGAAGTATTGCTCAACATCACCACCAATGATAAGCCTGTAACCCTATCAGGTTTCACATTTACCAATGAGAGTGGCGTGGGAGTAAAGGCTTTGATAAATAAGGAAAATGGCGGAACGGGAGAAGAAATGGTTATTCACCACAGTTCTTTCCGACATAATAAAGGCATAGCGTTAGATATCGATAATTCTGCCCAATTAGGCGCACGAATGTGGAACCTTCTCTTTGCAGATGGAGATAATGATGCCATTAAGCTAAACAACTCACAAGGCATGCATTTAGTTAATGTTACCTTTGTGAAAAATAAAGGTCAGGCAATAGATGGTACTGCTAGTGTATATAATTCTATCGCATGGAAGAATGGAACAAATTCCATCAAGAATAATACAAACAATAATGTCGTCATTGCTGATGGCGTAGCAAATGGAGATGTATTAAAAGGTCCTAACTTTGTTAATCCTGATAAAGAGGATTACAGAATACGACCAAGTCTGTTATTGATGAATAAAGGTAATAACACCAAATACATCGATAAGGCTAAGCTTAAGGGAGCAAATGACGCTGCAATTTTTGCCTCAGAAAAGGACTTGGCAAACACGAGCCGTCTGATAGGCGAAAGCATCGACATCGGTGCTTACGAGTGTGATGCCAAGATGCAACCTATCATCTACGTGAATACAAGTAGCGCCATAAACGGAACGGGCGAAAACTGGAAATCGCCAAGTAACGACCTGAAGGGAGCCATCAGCCTGGCAGAACTCTATGCCAACAAGAAAGAAGGTTATGGCTACGTCTTCGTAGACCGCAACCTGCAAGCCACGGACATCAACATCAATATGCCGGGCGTAAAGATGTATGGTTCCATGAACGGAGAAACAAGTTCGGCTGCTCCAGACTTAAGCACCTTAGCCAATATTCAGGCTGTAGTAAAGGATCTCTTAAGACAAAGGAAAGGCATCATTGAAGCCTCAACCCAGTCATCTATTAAGGGTCTGACCATCGACAATCAAGGTACAGGAAGCGGCAAGGTGAGTCTGGTGGATGGTTTCAAGATTTCGGGCAACGTCAGTCTCAAGGGTAACAGTATGCTATCGACCTCTATCATAGATGGCAACATATCTGGCGATGCAAATGGCATGCTCTACAACAGTCTGGCATTAGGAACCGTGGATAATGTGAAGTCAGTTAATGTGACAGCTGAAAAGGCATTACCTGAAACATCTGGTAGTGCTGCCAACAGATCATCAGTAATCACCTATAATAAATATGTGAAAGATGACTATTGGAAATATCAGCTTGACGAGACAGACAATGTCAACATCAACGCTAACACAGACGTAAGCAAAACCCAAGGATGCATCGACAAGGTTATGCACAACCATGACCTTGCCGGCAATCAGCGCATCAGAGACAAGGTTGATAACGGATGTTTCGAAACATGGTATCTGACAGCTGACAAGAACATAGTTGATACAGATTATCCACATGGTAAATCTGTGGTTTACGTCATGGAAAAGGATAAGGAGCTGATACTAGACAACAATTTCTATAAAGAGACGAATCCGTTCAGCCCAGGCTTCCTGCTTCTGAAGTACCATTCCGGCTTGAGAGGAAACAACAGTTATGTTGCCCTCAACAACTTTGCGGTAGAAAGAGAACTGAAGAAAGGAACCAACCTCTTTATGATGCCGTTCGATGTCACCAAGTGTGATTTTATAGGCACAGAGGATCATAAGGAGGATCTTGCTTTCTACCAATACCATGCCGAAGAACGTGCCAACTACGACTTTAAGTTCGGCACAGATTCAGGTTGGGGACCTGTAAACTACAGCCAGATTAACAGCAGTATAGGTTTCAGAGTAGATGCCGGTAAGGAAAACATAACCATACGCTTCTACGGAGACGAGTACAACGAGCAGGATGGAAGCCAGGACAGCAACAAGCAGGGCTATATCACCTTGAAGCAGAACAACAACCAACAGCCATGGTCGGACAACAAGGCCGGCGGTTTGAAGTTCACCCACAAGGAGAACATGGGTTGGAATCTCTTCGGTTCGCCTTACCTCTGCGCCATGAACTTTGGCGATATGGAATACGGCAGAGTCATCTACACCTACGATGAGACGAAGGGCTATACAGCCATCAACACCGATGCAGATGCCACAAACAGCACAACGAGTGGTTATATTCCTGCCATGGACGCCATATTCACTCAAACCGCTACGCTGGACAACACGGAGACGATAAGAGTAAAACATTCGAGCGGAAAGGATGGAGATGAGTACGCTTCAAACGCCAGAATGCTCAATATCGCCATCAGTAAAAGGAGCGAAACGGCAACAGTTGAAGATCATCTACAGCTAGCTACCGTACCAGCTCAGGAGGCGAAATCGGACTTCGACCTGGGAAGTGACGGAGTGAAATGGATGATGAGTCGCAATCCGCAGATTTACGCAACCCGCAGCGGTGGACGCTACTCACTCCTTTCAGCCGTAAGTATCGAAGCAGAACAGAACATCGGAGTCAGTCTGCCGGAGGCAGGTGAATACACCATCAGCATCCCTGAGGATTGCGATGCCAGCGAATATGAAACCGTATGGCTGAAGGACAAGGAAACCGGTAAGGCGGTAGACCTGAAGGAAGGAAGCTATCCGTTCTATGCTGCCCAAGCAGGGGAGATAAACAACCGCTTCAATATCAGTTTCAACCGCAAGGAGACAGACATGAATTCAGACATCACCATTATTTCTAGCGGCAACTATCATATCCTGATAAAGGGACTGAAACAGAACGACCTCATCAGAATATACGGAACCTCAGGTGTCTTGGCGCTTCAGAAACAGGCGAAATCTGATACAGAACAGCTTCGCTCACCTGTAAATGGAACAGTAGCCGTAGAGGTAACACGAGGCGGGAAACAGATAGCCGTAAAGAAGATAGCCCTTAAATAAAAGGATGAATGCCGTAAAATAACGGAATAAATGTTAATAAAGCGCAGAGATAATCGCTCGTTTCAATAATTGGCATTATCTTTGCGCTTATTATTGTAGTTAGAAATCAATAGAATATAAATAAGAAAATAGAATTATGACAGAAAAGGAAATGTACAATCTGATAAATAGTCAGAACAACCAGCAGAGCAATGGCTTTGCTGTTAATGAGAAAGAGCGAGGTATAAGCGGAGTCTTCTCTGCTTTGATGCGCAAAGTGTATACATGGATGACCTTGGCACTCCTGATTACGGGCGTTACTGCCTATGGTGTGGCTAGCAGTCCTACCCTGCTGATGACCTTGATGACAAGCCGCGGTTTGCTCTTCGGTCTGATCATCGCAGAGCTCGCCCTGGTATTCATCATTACCGGTGCCCTACAGAGACTCTCTCTGACTACCGCCACCCTACTCTTCATCGCCTACTCGGTTTTGAATGGCGCCATGCTTTCATCCGTATTCGTAGTTTATACGATGACCAGTATAGCTAAGGTATTTTTTATTACAGCCGGCACATTCGGAGCAATGGCTTTCTATGGTTACACTACCAAGAAGGATTTGACTTCCTTAGGAAAAATACTCTTTATGGCTCTGATTGGTCTGATTATCGCTACCGTAGTAAACATGTTCTTGAAGAGTTCGGGATTTGATTACATCCTGAGTTATGCAGGTGTAGCCATCTTCGTTGGCTTGACCGCTTGGGACAGTCAGAAGATTAAGCAGATGCTCCAGACACAAAACGACATGAGCGAGGGCGCACAGAAGTTGGCACTCATCGGAGCCCTGACTCTGTATCTCGACTTTATCAATCTCTTCCTCTACTTGCTCCGCATCTTCGGAGGCAGCAACAAGGAATAACGTAAACTAGAACTAGGGACAGAGAATTAAGAAATAAGAACAAGGAATAACATACATAACGAGAAAGGTTGGCTTGCCCTCAACGGGTTAGCCAACCTTTATTTTTTTTATTCCTAGAAAAAGTAAATGCTAGAGTTATATTCTCTTCAAAAAGTTCTACGATGCAAAGATAGGAAAAAAATCGAAAACCATGGTTTCAAAACAGCAAAAATAAGTTTCAAATGGACAAAAAGTGTCTTTTGACATTTTTCAGTGTTCCACTGATTTTTCTGAACTACCTATACATCAAGAGCTTACGCATTTACTCTATATTTATTAGGAGAACAGCCAAAAGAGGCAAAAAATACTCTTCTGAATGTAGAAATAGAATTAAACCCCGATTTTATGGCGATTTCCGGCAAAGGAAAGTTCGTTGACTTCAACAAATTCTCAGCATACTGTATACGATAAGTATTCACATAATCATAAAACGTCTGTCCATTCTGCCGGTTGAAATAGCGACTCAGATAAGTACGGTTCGTGCCCACAGCCAGCGCCACATCAGATAATTTCAGTTTCGGATTGAGATAGATTTTATCTTCCTCGAACAATCGCTGCACCTCAGCAGCCATCCCCGAAACATCTACTTCGTTCTGCTCTAAAGGTACAATTTCTATATCGCTCAACTCTTCTATCACCGACTCATGCCTATATACAAAATAATCTATCAGCATCCAGAGCATCAGAGAACTTACCATATAGATATTGTCGTAATCCACATTAATAACGAAACAGCTCAGCGTCCATAAAAACAGAATAAGGAAGAAGGTATTGAGAATGGCAAGAAGCCAATTCAGATTAATATTTTCCTGATAAGAAAACCGCTCTTTCAGCTGACGGTGATACCTCCGGATTAAAAAGATAAGCAATATAAAGGTAGAGCATCCATAAATGGCTCCCCAGACAGAAAGCACGTAAAACCAGATGATATTATGGGTAAAAATATAGAACACCGGGAACAAGAGAAAAGGCAATTCCAGCATCAAAGCCTTCAACCATCCGAACCAGCCCGGCTTCACCAGTTCCATCAACACAAAGCTGTAGAACGGTATAATCATCATATCCAACGAAGACGTAAGATACCACACATGCTCGTTGTCAAACCCATAAACCTGAAAGAAAACCATGTCCTTTACCAACTGCAGGTCGACCACAATCATGAGCCACATAATCATCCGAAAGAGCATCTCCTTTCCTTTTCTCCAAAACAGGAAAGCCATCATGGAGAAGAACATCATGCTCATACCATAAATAAAACTCGTTAGCGAATCCATGTCTACTTTCTATATAAATAAACAAAAAGGCACACCTATGGAGAGATGTTCTAACTTTTCCAAAGGTGTGCCATGATATAAATTAATGCCTTATATATAATAAGGTGTAATATTAAATGAAACAACCTAATTAGTCGATTTCCTCATCGGCCTCGTAACCACCCATCTCACGGATTGCATTCTTCAGCATCGTATACTGCTGGTAGAGATGGTTTACTGCCTCTTCACCCTTAGTATAATCGTGCATAGGCGCCTTGAGGAAGAAACTCAAGAAACGCTGGATGCCAAAACGGCCTGCACGAGCAGCAAGGTCGCTCAACAATGTAAGGTCGAGCAACAATGGAGCAGCAAGGATAGAGTCACGGCAGAGGAAGTTAATCTTAATCTGCATTGGGTAACCCATCCAGCCAAAGATATCGATATTATCCCAACCCTCCTTGTTATCGTTGCGAGGTGGATAATAGTTGATACGTACCTTGTGATAGTACTGGGTATCCTCATCGTTACCATGACCATAGAGATCAGGCTGGACATCAGGCTTCAGAATTGTCTCAAGAGTAGAGAGTTTACTTACCTCCTTGGTATGGAAGTTTGCTGGCTCATCGAGAACGAGACCATCACGATTGCCGAGAATATTGGTAGAGAACCAGCCATTCAAACCGAGGCAACGGGTACCGATGATAGGAGCAAAGCCACTCTTAACAAGTGTCTGACCTGTCTTGAAGTCCTTACCTGCGATAGGCATCTTGGTTTTCTCTGCGAGTTCCCACATAGCAGGAATATCTACAGTTGTATTAGGAGCACCCATGATGAAAGGAGCACCTTCGGTCAAAGCTGCATAGGCGTAGCACATGGATGGAGCAATATGCTGACGGTCGTCAGCCTTCATTGCAGCCTCAAGTGCTGCCAATGTACCATGAATCTCCATATCTACAGGAACGTAGATTTCGGTAGATGCCGCCCAGATAACTACGATACGGGCACAACCGTTCTTCTCCTTAAAGTCGCGAATATCCTGACGAAGCGCCTCTACCATCTCCCAGCGGGTCTTGCAATCCTTCACATTGTCGCCATCAAGACGCTTTGCATAGTTCTTGTCGAAAGCAGCCTTCATTGGTACTACCTTCTCCAACTCCTCGCGTACAGGATTGATATCTTTCTCCTTCAATACCTCAGCATACATAGCTGCCTGATAAGCATTCTGTGGATAAACATCCCATGTACCGAATACGATATCATTAAGGTCAGCAAGCGGAACGATGTCCTTGTAGTGCAGATATTTCTTGTCTGCACCCTTGCCCACACGAATCTTGTCGTACTGAGTCATTGAACCTACTGGCTTTGCAAGTCCCTTACGAGTCATGAAAACACCGGTCATGAAGGTAGTAGCAACTGCGCCACAACCTACAACCAAGATACCCAACTTTCCATCAGCTGGTTTAACATTGTTTTTTTCCATCTTCTAAAGGTTTATTTTATATTAAGTTGATTATAATCTAAGAATTGTGTCTGCAAAGATAACAAAAACTTATTGAACCGATGCGGTTTCCGTAGATTTTTTTTCAATAATTTACAATAATTAGCTTAAAATGGACAAAAAGACTATTCTGCATCAAAAGCCAAGTATAGAATATTTGTATGAAAGAAGGCAATACATGCATATTTATTCCATGTTTATGCATAGCGAAAGACAAAATAATGTTATTTTATGCATTTTTCTTTCATTTTATTTGGTTATTTGCAAAATATATTGTAATTTTGCAGCCGTTAAACGAATAAAAATACAACATATGAAGGCAAAGAATAGCAGATTGGAAACTTTGAAGATGCTCATATCAAGTCAGGAGTTGAGTTCGCAAGACCAACTTTTGGAGGCTCTTCACAAAGAAGGCTTTAAGATTACGCAAGCTACATTGAGCCGTGACTTAAAACTGCTCAAGGTAGCAAAAGCAGCATCTTCGAGTGGAAAATATGCATATGTTCTGCCCAATGATACATTATATAAGAGAGTATCAAACCATATTCCAGTAAGCAAGATGATGGTGAATACCGGATTCCAGTCTATCAACTTCTCGGGAAACATGGTCGTGATCAAGACCCGTCCGGGATATGCAAGCAGCATTGCCTATAATATAGACAATAGTGACATTCCTCAAATTCTGGGAACCATCGCCGGCGATGACACCATCTTCCTGGTTAAAAAGAAAGGGACAACAGAAGAGGAAATCATCAATGCACTAGCAGAGGTTATTCCAGACATTCACCATAAATATGTATAAGGTAGTTGCATTTTTATGGAAAACATACACCTTATTATATATAAAGAAAGAATATTAAACCAAAAACATTTTAAGATAGAAGAGAAAAAATGGAAGAAGCAGAAGTTAAAGTAATGGTGGCTGACGAAAGTCACATCAAGTACATCGACACCATTCTGACTACAATCGCAGAAGCTGCAAAGAAGCGTGGTTCTGGTATCGCCAAGCGTTCACCAGAGTATGTGGCTACCAAGATGAGAGAGGCGAAGGCGGTTATCGCACTACAGGGCGATAAGTTCGCAGGCTTCAGCTACATCGAGACTTGGGGCAACAAGCACTATGTCACCACATCTGGTTTGATCGTTCACCCAGACTTCCGTGGTATGGGTTTGGCTAAGCGTATCAAGAACCTTACCTTTACGCTCGCCCGACAGCGATGGCCTCATGCCAAGATTTTCTCTTTGACATCCGGTTCGGCTGTAATGAAGATGAACACTCAGTTGGGTTATCTTCCTGTTACCTTCGACGACCTGACCGACGATGAGTCATTCTGGCGTGGTTGCGAGGGGTGCATCAACGTAGATGTGCTCCATCGTACCAACCGCAAATACTGCATCTGCACCGCCATGCTCTTCGACCCAGAGGAGCATCTGCCTATCAAGCTTCCTCAGGAAGTAATTGAGAGAATCAGAAAGCTTGACGGTCCATCTGCAAAAATTTAAATCCTTATATATAATAAGGTGTTGACAAGAATGCCAATTTAACACTTAACATTTCACACTTAACATTAATCATAAGGTTATGGCAAATAAGAAAGTAGTAGTCGCTTTCAGCGGCGGTCTCGATACATCATACACAGTAATGAAATTGACCCAGGATGGCTGGGATGTTTATGCAGCATGCGCTAACACAGGTGGTTTCTCTGCCGAGCAGTTGAAGACCAACGAGGAGAACGCATATAAGTTGGGTGCCAAGGCATACGTCACTCTCGACGTTACCCACGAATATTACGAGAAATCTTTGAAATACATGATTTTCGGTAATGTACTCCGTAACAACTGCTACCCTATCTCTGTATCTTCTGAGCGTATCTTCCAGGCTATCGCCATCGCTCGTTACGCCAAGGAGATTGGTGCTGACGCCATCGCTCACGGAAGTACAGGTGCCGGCAACGACCAGATCCGTTTCGACATGACCTTCCTGGTTATGGCTCCTGGTGTAGAAATCATCACTCTGACCCGTGACAAGGCGCTTTCTCGTAAGGAGGAGGTTGATTACCTGAACGAGCACGGTTTCTATGCAGACTTCACCAAGTTGAAGTATTCTTATAACGTAGGTATCTGGGGAACCAGCATCTGCGGTGGTGAGATTCTCGACCCAACCCAGGGTCTCCCAGAGGAGGCTTATCTGAAGCACGTTACTGCCAAGGAAGAAGAGGCTGAGCTGAAGATTACCTTCGAGAAGGGTGAGATTGTGGCTGTCAACGGCGAGAAGTTTGATGATAAGATTGCTGCCATCCAGAAGATTGAAGAGATTGGCGCTTCTTACGCCATCGGTCGCGACTGCAACGTGGGTGACACCATCATTGGTATCAAGGGTCGTGTAGCTTTCGAGGCTGCAGCTCCTAAGCTCATCATCGAGGCTCACCGCCTGTTGGAGAAGAGCACATTGAGCAAGTGGCAGCAGTATTGGAAGGATCAGGTAGGCAACTGGTACGGAATGTTCCTCCACGAGAGTCAGTACCTGGAGCCAGTGATGCCGGATATCGAGGCGATGCTGACTTCTTCTCAGCGCAACGTAAACGGTACAGCAATCCTGAAGCTCCGTCCATACAGTTTCCAGACTGTAGGTATCGATTCACCAGACGATTTGACCAAGTCTAAGCTCGGTGAGTATGGTGAGATGCAGCACGGTTGGACAGCCGAGGATGCAAAGGGCTTCATCAAGGTAAGTTCTACCCCACTCCGTGTTTATTATGGTATGCACCC
This sequence comes from Segatella sp., assembly GCF_977051555.1. NCBI lineage: Bacteria > Pseudomonadati > Bacteroidota > Bacteroidia > Bacteroidales > Prevotellaceae > Segatella > Segatella sp. The sequence continues at coordinate 111,633 of NZ_CDRSSE010000002.1, read as the reverse complement.
TAACGAGGAAAGATAATTATGGTAAAAGTAGGTATTTTAGGAGCAGCTGGTTATACAGGAGGTGAGTTGATTCGCCTCCTTATCAACCATCCTGAGGCAGAGATTGTATTCGCTAATAGCGAGAGTAACGCCGGCAACCTGGTGGCTGAGGTTCACGAGGGATTGTATGGCGAAACTGATTTGAAGTTTACCGCCGAGATGCCTTTCGACCAGGTGGATGTTATTTTCTTCTGCTTCGGTCACGGCAAGAGCGAGGCGTTCCTGAAGGAGCACAATGTTCCGGAGAACGTGAAGATTATCGACCTAGCACAGGACTTCCGTCTTGCCCCAGAGACTGTGGTTGCTACCCAGCAGCCAACTCCAGCCGCTCACGATTTTGTATATGGTCTTCCAGAAATAAATGAATCAAAAATAGCCGTAGCTCAGCACGTGGCAAACCCAGGTTGTTTTGCAACCTGCATTCAACTTGGTTTGTTGCCTGCTGCTAAGATGGGTCTCATCAACAACGATGTATCTGTCAATGCCATTACCGGTAGCACCGGCGCTGGTCAGAAGCCAGGAGCCACTACCCATTTCTCATGGCGCAACAACAACATGAGCATCTACAAGGCATTCAACCATCAGCACGTGCCTGAGATTCGTGAGAGTCTGAAGCAGACACAGGGTTATCTCGATGCAGCCATCGACTTCATCCCTTACCGTGGCGACTTCGCCCGTGGTATCTTCGCTACAGAAGTTGTGAAGACCGACAAGCCTATCGAGGAAATCGTGGCAGGTTACAAGGAGTTCTACAAGGATGCCAAGTTTACTCACTATGTGGATAAGGCGATCGACCTGAAGCAGGTGGTGAATACCAACAAGTGCCTGGTTCATGTGGATAAGTATGGCGACAAGCTCCTCATCACTTCTTGCATCGACAACCTTCTGAAGGGTGCCGTAGGTCAGGCTGTTCAGAACATGAACATCATGTTTGGTCTCGACCAGACAGCAGGTTTGAAACTCAAGCCATCAGCATTTTAGATAAAAGAATTCGGAAGAACGGATGAAAAATCATTCGTTCTTCTATCATAAAGAATAGTTTGTAATAAGATAACTCTATGAGTTGTCTTTCTTAAAACATAGATTTAACATGAAACTTTACGACGTATATCCTCTTTTCGATATTAATATTGTAAAAGGACAGGGCTGCAAGGTATGGGACGACAAGGGTCAGGAATATCTCGACCTCTATGGTGGTCATGCCGTTATCAGCATCGGTCATTGCCATCCTCACTATGTGGAGATGCTCACCAACCAGTTGAACAACCTGGGTTTCTATTCCAACTCTGTCATCAACAAGTTACAGGTGAAACTCGCTGAGCGTCTGGGCAAGGCTAGCGGTTATGAGGATTATCAGTTCTTCCTCATCAACTCGGGTGCCGAGGCAAACGAGAATGCCTTGAAACTGGCTTCCTTCACCAACGGCAGAACCCGCGTGCTCTCTTTAGAAAAAGCATTCCACGGCAGGACATCCCTTGCCGTAGAGGTTACCAATAATCCAAAAATTATCGCTCCAATCAATGACAATGGTCACGTAACCTATCTTCCTATCAACGATTTGGAGGCTTGGGAGAAGGAACTTGCCAAGGGCGATGTATGTGCTTGTATCATTGAGGCGATTCAGGGCGTAGGTGGTTGCAACATGGTTACTCCTGAGTTTGCACAGGGCTTGCAGGCAGCCTGCAAGAAATATGGCACTTTCTTGATTTGCGATGAAATCCAGTGTGGTTATGGCAGAAGCGGAAAGTTCTTTGCGCACCAGTGGTTGGGCATCAAGCCTGATCTCATCACCGTAGCCAAGGGTATCGGCAATGGTTTCCCTATGGGTGGCGTGTTGATTTCTCCAGAGTTTACTCCTGTTTATGGTCAGTTGGGTACAACCTTCGGTGGCAACCACCTGGCATGTACAGCAGCTCTTGCCGTTCTCGATGTCTTCGAGAAGGAGAAGCTGGTACAGAATGCGCATGAGGTTGGAGAATATCTCATCGCCCAGCTGAAGGAGTTGCAGAAGCGCAACAGTCACATCACAGAGGTTCGTGGCCGTGGCTTGATGGTAGGCGCCGTACTCGATATTCCTCACAAGGAAGTTCGCAGCAAGCTCATCCACGAGCAGCATTGCTTCACCGGTTGCGCCGGCACCAACATCCTCCGTATCCTCCCTCCATTGGTATTGACCAAGGAAAATGTAGATGACTTCATCGGAAGATTGGAAACCGTATTAAAGGAAGTATAAAACCTTTCTGATAAGGATATAAAGAAAACTCAACCCATAAAAGAAATAGAAAGAAAAGAAAGAGAGCGGCAGCCGAATACATTTTTGGCTGTCGCTCTTGTTCTTCTTATCATATCTAGACATATAGTCATGGATTATACGTATAATTTGATATCTATCCATATTTACCTCCTCATTTTTAAATAGTAATAAGAAGATGTTTAACCCATTCATCACAAGCAGTGTTATGCCAATGCCTCCACTTTCCAGTCGTCGATACTTCTTCGGTCTTCCGAGAAGTTGATGCCCACCTTGTATTTCTTTCTGCTGTCATCGGCGAAGGCAGCGAGATAGTCCTTGCAGTCGATTTGCTCCATCGCTGCCTCTGCATCCTTCTTGTATTTCAGTTCCATTACATAGATGCTGCGCTTGGTTTTCAGCACCATGTCGATTCTGCCATCAGATGTAGGCACCTCTGGAGTTACATCACATCCGAGGATTAACAATATGGTGTAGAGCACGGCTTGGTAGTGGCGCTCATTGTTGTTGACCAATGTATATGGGAACTTCTTGTAGAAAGTCTGGAGATGAGGGAGGAATGCCTCCATATTGTCCTCGGCACTCAGGATGAAGTTCTTAGCCCATGCCATGTAAATAGCATCACGGTCGCCCATGCCGTCTGGGGCATAATAACGGAAGAGGCTGTTGGAGAAGCCCTTGCGCACCTCTTCGTTAGGGAAGGCAAGCTTGTATAACTTCGCCAAACGATTGTATGACTTGATTGTGAGATAGCCGCTTTGGTATAATACCGGCACAGGGTCAACAATCTTCTCTGTTGGGGTATCGAAGCGGTCGGAGGTTGTCCAAATGTCGTCTAGCTGGAGCATATCGACATTTTTCTCTTGAAGCAGTTCTATCAGGAAGGTAGGAGTGCCCGTAGAGAACCAATAGCTATCAAACTCATGGGTCTCTAAGCAATTGAACATACTGTAAGGATTATACATATCGGCACCTTTCCCACTAAAGTGATAGCCATCGTAATTATATCTCAGTTCAGCTAAGGCCTCCTCATAGTTCATATCATTGGCCTGCGCCAATACCTCTATGTCATCGTGGAAATTTTTCAAGAGTTCTTCCTTGCTGATGCCACAGATAGAACTGTACTTATCCCACATGCTGATATTCGTGATATTGTTCAGTTCGCTGAAGATGCTCAGCTGGCTAAACTTGGAGATACCAGTTAAAAAGACAAAATGAAGATTGTCCTCTTCTGACTTCAAAGGACTGAAGAAGTTGCGCATGATGTCACGTATCTTGTCCTGCAAGTCCTTGTCTTTCATAGAGTCGTGCATCGGCGCATCATATTCATCGATGAGCACAACCACATTCTTGCCAGTCTTTTGCTTGGCGGCATTGATGATGCGAATCAATCGGACATTAAAAGCCTCGGTACTAACAGAAGTTATTTGGTATAATTCCTCGTATGTTTCAAGAATCTTATCAAGAGTTTCTATCAGGCTTTCCATATTATAGTATTTCCCCTTGCTAAGATCAAGATGGATAACGGGGTGTTTCTCCCAATCTTTTTCCAAAGCTTCCAGCTTCAGCCCTTTGAATAGCTCTTTTTTCCCCTCGAAGTAGGCCTGTAGGGTTGTGACAAGGAGTGACTTTCCGAATCGTCGAGGACGACTCAGAAAGCAATATTTCTTCTCATGCACCAACTCATAGATTAAGTCGGTCTTATCTACATATACATAATTTCCCTCTATGATATTCTTGAAAGTCTGTATTCCTAGAGGATATCTTCTACCTTTCATAAGCTATTCCCTTTAATTATTGTGGCAAAGTTAAGGTATTTTTCTTGATTAACCAAACTTTTTGTAGCCTTTTAGCCCGATAATTCGAAAAATCACCTTAAATGGCTCTACTTTCTAATAAAAGTAATAAAAGATATTTATAGTCGATTCAACTCCGCATTTCCAGCACCAGTCCCCTTGTACTTGCTGCGTGTGGTATTGAACTTATAGCGAAGGGTGAGTTGCAGGTCTCTCGTACCTCGCTTAGACACTTGCAAAAGTTCCATCTTCTGGTTATAGAGCAAGTCGGCATCCCAACATTTATAAAGCAGGTCGTTGCCTTTTATTTCCAAGGTAAGTGCATCCTTTAGGAATGACTTGCTGATGCTGACATCCAGCACATGCTGCTCTTTGGCAAGATATACATTCATTGTGTTACCCTTGCTCTGATAGCGATAATCCACGTTAAGGGTGATGCCGCATGGCAAGGAGAAGGCATTGTTGAAGTTGCCCATGAAGATAGGACGGTTCAAACGATAAGATGCCACATCAGTATGGAGGGTGAACCAAGGCTTCTGCATGCCCAAGTTGATTTGCGGTGCCCAAATGCCTATCTTTGGAGCAGCACTAATGTAGGCAGTCATGCTCTTGAGGCTCTTCACGTTCTTACGACTTACCATGGTAATCGCTTCGTTCTCAGGAATTTGCTCCGCCCAATAGATGATGGCATTGCGAGAGTCCTTGTAGTTGACCATAAACTGGACGAACTTCCATACACCCGATAATTCCACTCTGTGATTGGTTTCGTTGTCGAGATAAGGATTACCTGTTTGGCGAGTAAATCGATTCATATAAGATACATTGTTGCTCAGTTGACTATATGAAGGACGAGAGGTCTTTACCGAATAGCTCAACTGTGCCATTACCTTGCCTATCTTCGCACCATAGCTGATGGTAGGAAAGAGGTTGCGGAAGGAGCGACTCTGCTCAGGCTGATAGATGCCTGCATCATAATACTTGAACCTTACATACTCGTATCGCAATCCTGCCGTGATGTTTCCTATCGGGGTGAGGCGCGCATATTGGATGAATGGACTTGCCGTCTGCTCCTCCAACTTGCTATAAGAGTTGGCGAGGAGGTCGGTGCGATTCACTTCGTAGTCATCGTTGCGATGGGTATTGATATACTCAGCTCCGTAGGAGAGATTACCGCCTAAGAGAGGAGAGGTAATTACGAGTTTGGCGGCTACCATCTTGTTGCTCACACGATTCTTGGAGTTGATGTTACGAGAATCGTGCTCCTGGCTCTGTTCATCGCTATAGGCATAAGCCCTGTTTGTACTGAAATAGAGGTCGGTATTCAGGTCAATTGCAGTCTTGCCCAAAATGCCGTTGTAGTAGGCATTCAATTGATGGCTAGGATTGTCCTTGTCAACCGTCAGACCATCGGTTTTGATATAGTCGTAAAACTTACCGTCGGCTGTCACCTGACTATCGAAAAAATCTTTTGAGCGAGAATAGCCTGGCGAGGTCAAGGTGTATCTCGCACCAATAGAATGATTGGCATTGAAATCATAGCTAAAACCACTGATAAGACGGTGCGATTCTTTGCGACCTGTTACTTCGTTGTTGTTATGCTGTTGCCAAAGCGTATCTACATGTACAGTCTGCTCGTAGGTGGCCTTTTGCATCCATGTTGCATCAGAGAACTTATAAGTGGCAAAAAGATTCAGCCCATTATGGCGATAGTTCATGTTAACCTGTTGGATGGTATTGTCGTGCTTATTGTACCAATACACAGAGCGAGTATCAAAGCCGAAACCTTCGCCTTTCTTCTTGATGGTCTTGATTTTGATTACCGCATTTACCGAAGCATCGTAGGTGGCTCCTGGATTCTGGATGACTTCCACACTCTTGATGTCGGAAGATTTGATGTTATCCAACTCACTGATGTCTTGTATCTTCCTGCCGTTGATATATATAATAGGTGTACCCTTGCCGACCACCTCATATCCATCTTTCTTCTTCACGATACTCGGCACATGCTTCAATACATCTTCTGCCGTACCCATCTTGCTAAGCACGGTTCCTGCCACATTGGTCAGCAGTCCTTCGTGGGTCTTCTTATATTGAGGAAGATGAGCTTTCACCACCACTTCGCCAAGTTCTTTGGAGAACTTATCAAATAGGGTCGTGTCGGAAATCTGTTCGCCGTTGATGTTCTGTGCCATCATCTGTGTTAAAGTAATGCCACAGAAGGATGCTACTAATGCAAGTTTTTTCATTTTCTTACTATTCTTTATGTTGTTACTATTCTTATTTGTTGCTAAATAGCAAGGCAACGACTATGCCAAAAACATAAACAACTGATTATCAGAATATATAGAAAGAAAGTCCATAAAACGACCTGTCTAAATACTTGACACGGCTGTCTAGTTATTAGACACTCTGTGGTTTAACGATTTTAGTTGACCACCTTAAATAGATAGCCATATCTGGAGTTTGACTTCATATTTTTCACAAAACAAGTCCACTGGTTCACAAAAAACACGCTACCTCCAGCCATACTTTTTAAATATTTTGCTTACCTTTGCACCAAACTTATCAGTATGGAAGAATATCTCATCATATCAAATGCCAACTTTTTGCTCAGAGTGGCTTCCGAACAGATAGCATACGTCTGTTCGGAAGGAAGCTATTGCAATCTCCGACTCACCAACGGCGATGAATACACCTTCGCGTTCAACCTTGTGGTCTTCGAGAAAAAAATAGTAGAGCAACTTGCCCAAACGGCTCACTTCTTCGCTCGTGTCGGCAGAAACTACATTATTAATAGTCAGCACATTTTCAGCATCAACCTCAACACTTCAGAACTAGTGTTGTACAACGAGCGGTTTAGCGAGAAATTCACCCTGCACGTCAGCAAGGAACCACTCAAACAATTAAAAGCACTTTTAGACAACTCCATAAAATCATAAAAGGTATGAAAGGAAAAAACAATCAGGAAGAAACTTATTTCCTGGGCAAAGCTCAGGAAACAAGATACACAAAATCTCATATATATAAAAAGGTATTTGGGTTAGTCGCTTGCGTGATAGCAATAATAGGTATAACCCTCATCCTTATGTTCAAACCGCAAAGCGTATCGCAACCCCATGTGTTAAAGACGATAGCTGTTTTGCCAGAAGGTGGTCAGATGCCTATCTTCAACGGCAATGGCGACATCAACGATTTCTTGAGATGGGTGATGACAAACATCCAATATCCTAAAGGATTGGAAGACAAGCCTGCGCGAGTCGTCATCAACTTCACCGTTCAAAAGGATGGAACATTGGGATTGTTTAAAGTTCTCGAAGCTCCAAAAGAAAAGGCCTATGAGCAGACTGTGATTGAATTGCTCAAGAGAAGTCCCCAATGGAAGCCTGCCCGACTCTCCGATGGCGAGGAAGTAAACATGGAGTTTACCTTGCCAGTCGTTTTCACTCCCGAAGTAAGAAAGAAATAATCAGCAAAAACGATGAAACAGTTTAGATTGATCCTTATATTATGGCTATGTATGGCAATGAATGCCATGGGCAACGAGACCACAGCTAATCTACTTCAACAAGGAGATAGCTGTTTGAGTAGATATGATGTATTTCATGCTACCCAATACTACCAAAAGTATTTGGAAACAAATCCATCTCACCTGGAAGCACGCAGGAAACTGGCTTCCTGCTACCGGAAAGTAGGCAACTACACCGCCTGCATTTCTTGCCTAGACAAGATTCCATCAGATAGCATCCACCACGAAGACATGCGAATGTACTATTATGCGTATCTCAATCAGAATAACAATGACAAGGTTTCTCTTTGGGGCGAGCGCATAGCCTCTTCATTTCCATACGACAGCGAAATTATTGCTTCGCTTGCCTCTCATTACAATGGAGCAAACCAACCTGGCAAAGCCGAGGAAGTGGCAAAGAATTACATCTACAAATGTGATTCCACGAACTTGTACATCAACAAGGAATATGCTTATTCCCTATTCATGCAATTCAAATACGATGAGGCTATACCCTTGTATGAGAAACTGATAGCGCAAGGATTTGATAATTTCGAATCCAACTTCATCCTTGGTCTCTGTTATGAGGACCTGCCGGACAACGAAAAAGCGCTGAAACATTACCAAAAAGCAGTTCTGTTCAAAAGCGACAATGCCACTTGCCTTTTCCACTTGGCTCTGGTAGAGAAAGCCTTCAACATGGATTCGCTATCCATGGCTCATTTCAATCAGTCGCTAGAAGTCTCCCTACCCAAAGGCAGAGCATTGCGTACCTATAAATGGTTGGCCGACTTGCATTTTCAACATAACCGATATGCAGATGCCGCACGTGACTTTGAGTTATGCACCCTATACGATGAGGAAGATAATCCTCTCAACTATTACAATGCCGCCCAAATGTTCATAGCTTCCAAAAACAAACTGAAAGCGAAACTGTATCTCCAGATGTTCTTAGCAAATGCAAACAGGCTGGAAGACAAGAAAGAGGCAGCACAACTCATATCCAAAGCGAAAGAGCAACTCAAACAATAACCATCAAACTCACATAAACACATGAAAATAAATTTTATCTTAGGTTCAGCATTATTGCTGAGCCAGCCCCTTTGCGCTCAAAACGAAGAGACAAAAGACACGCTTACCACACAGATGATGATGCACAACCTGCCAGAGGTTTTCGTCAAGGCGACACGCCCTATCGTCAAAGCAGAAAGAGGACAGTTGGTTTACAATATGCCACTTCTCATAGAGAAAATGCCGGCTGACAACGCTTATGATGCCCTTACCCGAATACCAGGAGTAAACGAGCTAAACGGTAACATCAATTATGCAGGAAAAGAACTGACCCTCATCATCAACGGCAAATCAACCACGCTCAACTACGCACAACTGGCAGAGCGATTAAAAGCCATGCCCGCATCTCAATTAGCCAAAGCCGAAGTGATGCTGGCAGCGCCAGCACGCTTACATATTCGTGGAATGGTTATCAACCTGGTTATCAAAGACTATGCAGGAAAGAATCTGCTTTCAGGGCAAATACAAAGCACCTGGAACCAAAGCAAATACGGAGAAGGAGAAGGCAAAGGCAACCTGCTGTTCCAAAAAGGAAAATTCGGACTGGATGCCATGTATTCATTTACAGATGGGACATCATACGGTGAGACGACTACCAATGCCAATCATCCCCTTCAAGGGAAACGAGTAGCGTATCATGACAAGACCTCACAGAAAGCCCTTGGATTGACTCACAACTATCGCATGGGATTGAGCTATGCCATTGCTAATAACCACCAGCTATCCCTGGCATATACAGGAAAATGGGATAGCAGCCATCCTCATCATGAAACGATGGGAACAGGCACATCCCAGCAACAGGGCAATGAGCATACCTACCTGCACAATGTAGATGCCAGCTACAACCTGCCCTTTGGACTACAAATAGGCATATCTTATCTCAACTACCAAAATCCCAACCAGCAACATCTGGCAGGAACGATTCTTGACGAAGAGCGTATTCTATACACAAACAGCAAACAAGTAATAGACAAATGGCTTTTCACCGCCGATCAATCCCACTCATTGAAGAAGGGTTGGGAACTATCGTATGGTATGAAATTCCAAAACAGCAACAACAGAAGCTACCAAACCACGACCAACAAGGATGAAGCAGAAATTCCAGATGCAACCAGCCAGGTGAATATCGAAGAAAGAATCTTGAGTTTCTATGGCGGCATAAGCAAACAGATAAACGAGCGAATCAGCTTGGAAGCCTCTGTCGAAGCAGAACAATACCATTCTCCACAGTGGAACAAATGGCATATTTATCCCACACTTAATGCATCGTGGAAAGCCAATCCTGGCAACATACTCAACTTATCCTTCAGTTCCAGCTCACAGTTTCCTAGCTATTGGTCAACTATGAGCAGCATTTACTATGCCTCTACTTATATGGAGATATGGGGAAATCCTCATCTCAAGCCTTACTCTACATACGAGACCAACTTGATGTGGACGATAAAAAGTCGCCATACATTAATGGCATTTGCAGAGTTTCAACCCAACTATTCTGTGCAGTTGCCTTATCAGACTACCGACCATCTGGCAGTCATCATGAAGGAGACCAATTTCGACTATAACCATACTATGGGCATTAGAGCATCGACGACTTTCGGTATAGGCAATTGGATGAACGGAAGTGTTTCGGCAACAGGAATCTACAGACATGACAAGAGTAGCGATTTCTTTGACTTGCCCTTCAATCGCAAACATATCTCTGCCATTCTTGCAGGAAATCTATCCGCTCAACTTAGTCGAAGCCATCACATCCATTTCATACTTAACCCATTCTATCAGTCGAAAGCCATTCAAGGGCTCTATGACATCAAATCAGTCTTTCTCTTGAATGCTATGTTGAGGTGGGCTTCCGATAATGAAAAATGGAGCATTGTGGTTAAAGGCAGCAACATCTTCAACGAGGGATTCTCTACAAAATCAGTACAAGGCAATCAAGACTATCACATGAACATCAAACAAGATTGGGCATCAGCCTCCATCTCCATCATCTGTAAGATAGGCAAGTACAAGGAGAAGAGAACCAAGGACGTGGATACTTCCAGAATGGGAGTTAACTAGCGACTTTCTTAAAAAATCGTCAGAAACAAGCGTTCTTTCTTAAAAAATCGTCTATAAACACGCTATTTTCAGATAAAAGTAGTATCTTTGCACCGCAATAGCATTATAATATAAGACGACAATGAAAATAACAATTATCGGAGCAGGTGCTATGGGCGGTGCCATGGCAGAAGGACTCTTGCAGAGCGAGAAGTTCACTCCATCAGATATTACGGTATCAGACCATAACCAACCAGTATTGGATCACTTCGCAAGCGAAGGAGCCAGCGTAACTCTCGATAACCAGTTGGCTTGCCACGGCGCAGACATCGTATGCGTGGTAGTAAAACCATGGTGTGTAGAGAAGACATTGAAGGGTATCAAGGATGCACTCAACTACAAGAGTCAGAAACTCGTGGTCGTAGCAGCCGGTGTGCCATCAGCCAACATCAAGGAGTGGCTCGACAAGGAAGGTATCACCCCTACCTTCTTCCTCGTGATGCCAAACATCGCCATCGCCTACAAGCAGTCGATGACCTTCATCACTCCAGTAGATGCATCTGCTACAGAAATCCAGCAGATTACAGAAATCTTCGATGAATTGGGCGAAAGCCTCATCATGGAAGAGCGTCTCTTCCCTGCAGCCACAGCCATGTCGTGTGCCATCGCCTACGCCATGCGCTATGTAAGAGCCAATGTGGAAGGCGGCGTAGAGATGGGATTCAAGGCTAAGGATGCCCAGAAGATTGTCTTGCAGACTATCAAGGGGGCCGTAGAGCTGCTTCAGGAAACTGGCGAACACCCAGAGGCTGCCATTGATAAGGTTACTACTCCTGGCGGCTGCACCATCAAGGGCCTCAACACCATGGAACAGGGCGGCTTTACCAGCGCTGTGATCAATGGTTTGCTGGCAGGAAAAAGATAAAACAACCAATAAAATATTCGATTATGGACGAAGCTATCAAGCAAATCGGTGAAAGACTGAAAGGTCTTCGCGATGTTCTCAACATTCCGGCAGAGGAAGTGGCTGAACTTTGCGAAATCAGTCTTGACCACTATCTCAAGATTGAGTCGGGAGAAGCCGACCCATCCGTGTATCGACTTTCAAAGATTTCAAAGCGATACGGCATCGATCTCGACGTGCTGCTCTTCGGCGAGGAGCCTCGCATGAAGGGATACTACGTAACCCGCAAGGGACAGGGACCGGAGATTGACCGCAACAACCAGTATAAATATCAGAGCCTCGCCGTAGGATTCAAGGATAGAAAGGTGAATCCGTTCATGGTGCAGGTGGATCCGTTGCCAGGCGACAAGAAGCCTAACAAGAACGGACACGACGGACAGGAATATGACTATGTGATTGAGGGACAGCTGGAAGTAACCATCGAAGAGAAAGTGATGGTGCTGAACCCAGGCGACAGCATCTACTTCGACAGCAAGAAGTCGCATTGCTTCCGCTCACTCAATGGTGAGCCAGCCAAGTTCCTTTGTATAATTATCTAGAAGAGTAACTATGATCGAGAGATTTCTAAAACAGACAAAATTCACTTCAGAGCAAGACTTCAAGGAGCATCTGGAGTTTATCATACCAGAAGATTTCAACTTTGCCTACGACGTGATGGACGAATGGGCAAAGATCAAACCAGACCACGTGGCGCTGCTTTGGGCAAGCGAACGTGGTGAGGAAATCCGTTTTACATACAAGGACCTGAAGGAGCAGAGCGACAAGGCTGCTGCTTACTTCCAGAGTCTCGGCATCGGTCACGATGATAAGGTAATGCTGATTCTGAAGCGTCACTATCAGTGGTGGCTTGCCATGCTCGGTCTCCACAAGTTGGGTGCCGTAGCCATCCCTGCTACCCACATGCTTACCAAGCACGACATCGTTTACCGCAACAATGCAGCAAGCGTGAAGGCTATCATCTGCTGCGGCGATGATTACGTGGTAGAGCAGGTTAACGAGGCAATGCCAGAGAGTCCGACTGTCAAGACATTGATCAGTATCGGTCCGGATATCCCTGAAGGTTTCCACGACTGGATGAAGGAATGGAACGAATGCGCTCCTTTCGTTCGTCCGGATCATGTAAACTCTAACGAAGATACCCTGCTGATGTACTTCACATCGGGAACCACTGGCGAGCCAAAGATGGTGGCACACGATCACCTCTATGCCCTCGGTCATCTGACCACGGGTGTATATTGGCACAATCTCCACGAGAATTCCATCCACCTTACCGTAGCCGATACCGGTTGGGGCAAGGCTGTATGGGGCAAGCTCTACGGACAATGGTTTGCCGGAGCCACCGTCTTCGTCTTCGATCACGAGAAGTTTACGGCTGATAAGATCATGCGCCAGATTGAGAAGTATCACATCACCTCTTTCTGTGCCCCTCCTACTATCTACCGCTTCATGATTCAGGAGGATTTCTCTAAGTATGACCTCAGCAGTCTTGAATACTGCACCACAGCGGGTGAGGCAATGAACCCATCCGTGGCAGAGACCTTCCAGAAGCTGACGGGTGTTCAGATTTACGAGGGTTTCGGACAGACAGAGACCACGATGACATTGGGAACCTTCCCTTGGATCAAGCCAAAGCCAGGAAGCATGGGCAAGCCTAACCCACAATATGATGTTCACATCCTTCGTCCAGACATGACAGAATGCGAGGATGGTGAAAAGGGCGAGATTTGCATCCGCATCGGCGACGACAAGCCTATCGGTCTCTTCAAATATTACTATCGTGATGAAAAGCAGACCAAATCGGTTTGGCATGATGGTTTCTATCACACGGGCGATATGGCCTGGCGTGATGAAGAAGGCTACTTCTGGTTTGAGGGCAGAATCGACGACGTGATCAAGAGTTCTGGCTACCGTATCGGTCCTTTCGAGGTAGAGAATGCCCTGATGACTCACCCTGCCGTAGTAGAGTGCGCCATCACCGGTGTGCCAGACCCAATCCGCGGTATGGTAGTCAAGGCTACCGTCGTACTGAAGGATGAATACAAGAGTATGGCAGGTCCAGACCTCGTCAAGAAGCTGCAGGATCATGTGAAGCATGAGACTGCCCCTTATAAATATCCTCGCATCATCGAATTCGTAGATGAACTGCCAAAGACCATCTCGGGCAAGATTCGAAGAGTAGAGATTCGAGAAAAAGACAATAAAAAATAAAGAAGAATGCGCTGGGAGGGCAGGTTTTGTTTCCTACCCTCACCCAGTATGTCAACATAAAAGAATTTATGAGACGAATAGTAGTAAAGGTGGGCAGCAACGTACTGACCCGAGAGGATGGACATTTGAACGTAACAAGAATGTCGGCTTTGGTAGACCAACTGGCTTGGTTGAGAAGGCACGACTACGAGGTGATCCTCGTATCTTCTGGTGCCGTAATGGCAGGAAGAGGCGAGCTTCAGGTAGACCACCAGCTGGACAGTGTAGAACAGCGACAGTTGTTCTCTTCGGTAGGTCAAGGCAAGCTGATTAGATTGTATTACGACTTGTTCAGAGAATACAACATCAAGGTGGGACAAGTATTGACCATGAAGGAAAATTTCCTCGCCAAGGAACAATACCAGAACCAAAAGGCTTGTATGGAACTGATGTTGGAGAACGGCGTTCTCCCTATCGTCAACGAGAACGATACCGTATGCCTCACCGAGTTGATGTTCACCGATAATGACGAGTTGTCAGGCTTGATAGCCAGGATGCTGAATGCCGATGCCCTCGTCTTGCTCTCCAATGTAGATGGCATCTACAATGGCGACCCTTCCCTACCAACCTCTCGCATCATCCCTTCGGTATATTACGACAGAGACGTGAGCGAGTATGTGAGTGACGAGAAAAGCAGCCATGGCAGAGGTGGTATGATCTCCAAGTTGAAGACCGCACAGGATGTAGCCAATGCGGGCATCAAGGTCATCATCGCCAACGGTAACACGCCCAACATCCTCATCGACTTGAAGGAGCATCCCATGGAAACCTTACATACAGAATTTGCACCAAGGCCTCAAATATAAATCTATATTTGGGGCCTTGCCCTTTTATCTGACATAGAGGCTTGTCACGAGTAATCGGATGGTGCCATCCCTTTCATCTTCTTAAACACCTTTGAGAAATAATTAGGGTCAGAGAAGCCACAAGCGTATGCTGTCTCCGACACATTATAACCCTCGGAAAGCATGTGGCAAGCACGTTCTATACGCTTATGACGGATATAGTCACCCATAGAGATATTCATGAGGCTCTTCATCTTGGTATATAAGAGACTCCTGGAAATGCCCATACTAGAAGTGATGTCGTCTATGGAGAAATTAGCATTTTCCAAGTTTACTTCCACCATATCGCTAATGCTCGTGACAAAGTCCTTGTCCAGTTGTGTCAATGTATTGTTGGCTTCAATGGCCTCCTTGCCTCCCTCAACGATCTTCTCTTGGCGATTACGCACCAATCGAAGGATATTACCAATCTGATAACATAGGGCAACAGGGTCAAATGGCTTGGAGATATACACATCCGCACCATCCTTGTAACCGCTCTTGATGTCATCAGGGTCGCTCTTGGCAGTCAACAGAATGACAGGAATATGCGATGTAGCCATATTACCTTTCAGCATGTTGCAAAGTTCATTACCTGTCATCCTAGGCATCATCACGTCTGATACCACCATTTCAATGTCCTGTCGAGAGATGGCAATATTCCAAGCCTCCTGTCCGTCTTTCGCCGTAACGACATGATATTCCTTGCCCAACAAATCAGCCAAGAACTTCAACATGTCCGCATTATCCTCCACAACCAATAAGGTATGCATGCCTTCGCCAACTTCTTTTTCTTTTGAAAGCTGTGTCACAACACCATCTTGGGAATCTACACTCAAAGGCTCTGCCTTGCTGACATAATCCTTCACGGTAACCAATTCTTTGTCAGATGAGATCTTGTCTTTTTCAGTAAATGCGTCTTCTGCCACATCAATCCATACCGTGAAAGTACTACCCTTTCCCAATTCACTATCTACAGCAACACTACCCTTATGAATCTCTGCCAAGCGACGAACCAAAGACAAGCCGATACCCCAGCCTTTACTATTGGCATTAAAGCCACGCTTGGTTTGATAATATCGCTCAAAGATATTAGCGATTTCTTCTTTCATGATGCCAATGCCCGTGTCGGCAACTTCCATCTTCAGGAACAAGTCGGGAGACTCTAGCTTCCGCACCATCTCCGCCCCAATGGTAATGACACCACCAGTGGAAGTAAACTTCATCGCATTCGACATCAAATTGTTGAGGATATGCTCTATATAAGAAGGTGAGAACCATCCATCCTCACCATTATCAATGGTATGAATCTCCAGTTTGAGCTGTTTTGCGGAAACCACCTCCTTGAAATTGGCAGCCACCATGGCTACAAATTCCACAGGATTGCCTTGTTGTACATAAAATGGGAAGTTGTCGGACTCTATCTTGTTGAATGTCACCAACTCATTGATCATGTGCTCCATCTTGGTAGCATTACGTATCGCCATATCGAGCGAAGTCTTAGCCTCATCACTGAGTTGTGAGACGGCAATCGTCTTCAAAGGGGCTTTAATCAGTGCCAACGGCGTCTTCAACTCATGAGAGACCATCGTAAAGAAGTTGGACTTCATCTTATCCACCTCCTTCACCTTTTCCTTCTCCAAACTCACATACTT
The DNA here is from genome assembly GCF_977051555.1 of Segatella sp. NCBI lineage: Bacteria > Pseudomonadati > Bacteroidota > Bacteroidia > Bacteroidales > Prevotellaceae > Segatella > Segatella sp. Next base: position 95,244 of record NZ_CDRSSE010000002.1, on the reverse strand, counting down.
GATTTCCGCCTTTTCCTTCATTCGCATATTATAGAAAGCGATAGTTCCAATAGCTACACCACACAGAAGAAGCAAATAGATGAATATCGCTAGATTGGAGCGATAGAACGGAGCCTCAACAACAATATCCAAGACCCGCTCACTCATGTTGTCTTCTTTCATGATGCCATTGTTGGCCCTTACATGGAGGCGATAGTTGCCTGGCTGAAGCAGATAACCATTAAATCGGTGCTCCGTACCCACATCTCGCCAATCCTTGTCTATGCCATCCACCTTAATCTGATACCTCACATTCTCCATACAGCCTGGCATGACGACACCATATTCTATGGAGAACGACTTTGCCTGGTCATAGCTCAAGACGATCTCGTCGGTACAGTCTAGGCGAGTCTTGAGTGGGGAGTCTTCACTTGCCACACTCATGAGCTTGTTGTTGATGTAAAGCTGCTTGAAATGTATTTGATAATGAATGGCCTTATCCACTATCTTTTGAGGATAGAAAGTTAGCAGTCCATCAAAGGTACCCATCATCATAAAGCCCCGTGGAGAGTAATAAGATGAGGTAAAGTTAAACTGATTGACTGGTAGCTCTGCATTCGCAGAAAAGCAACGCGTGCTTCCATCCACGAGATGATAGCGATAGAGACCGCGATCCGTACCAATCCACAAACAATGATTGGCATCCTCGACAATGCTGCAAATCGTGCATTCCTGCGGAAGTCCACAAGAAGCATGCTTTATCTTCTGCTTGTCGTTAACATTTAGATAAAACATTCCGCAGTTGTTGGTGCCAATCCAAATTCTCTTTTGAGAATCTTCAAATACGACGATAATATAATTATCCGTCAACCCACAATGGCTTTCCTTACTGTAGCGTATCACCTTGCCATGGTCTATGCAGAAAAGGCCATAAGAAGTAGTTGACGCCCACAAGCGATGCTTGCTATCCTCAAAAAGCGAATAGATGAACACATGGTCAAGAAGTTGATGACCTATCTTGCGGAAAACATTGTACTTGGCATCATAATAGCGTAGACCATCCATGGTAGCGACCCAAATCCTACCATTCGAAGTCTTACAGACATCAAAGATTCCCGCCGATGTGATGCCATTCGTATAAAAATATTGCGAATATTGATGCGTTCCTAATTGATAACGGAACAATCCATTGAAGCGTGAGCCTATCCACATGTCACGAGACACAGGGTCATAATAAAGACTATGCACATTGGAACCTAGCGTTGGGATGCTCGTAAAAGGAGTAAAGACATGGTTCTGCATATCATAGATGAAGACACCATTATCCTCAGTAGCAATCCAAACCAATCCGCCCTCCGCCTCAACTATTGAGCGAGGAATACGTGCATTGAATGCCCCAGGTTTGCCATTGGCATAATCATGTATAAACCAAGAGTTGCGCTTGACCAAGTAATCCACGCCTCCGAAATAGGAGCCAATCCAGATATTATCCTCCTTGTCCGACAAGATACTATAGATAGCATTATCCGTCAAACTGTTCGACTTATTAGGCTCTTTTTTGATTCTCTCTATATGCCCATCAGGAGCAATCACGGCAATACCCATCTCCGTGCCTAGCCAGATGTTATGGCGCTTGTCCTCGGTGATGGTTCGCACAATTCCTCCCGTAAGCCATTTCGCTTCATACTTCACTTCCTTACCAGTGGCAAGAGTGACGCATGCCAATCCCCCATTGTCACATCCAATCCACAAGCGTTGACGAGAATCCACATAAAGTGGCTTGATGGTGTTTAACTCTATGCTCGAATTTCCCAAACCATCCAATTTGTGAAGATTTATCTTGGATAGCGTTGCATTAAAAGAAAAGACAGCCTTGTTGGTAGATACAAAGATATTACCCTTACCGTCCCTTGCCATGGAGGCGATGGCTCCATAGTTGAGAGACGGATAAACGGAGAAGGCATCCGTTTTCTTGTCATAGACAAAGAGCTTGTCATGGCCCGTTAGGATTCGACCATCTTTCGTTTCCACGAAACTTGCGCAATACCCCTTGACATTACCATAATTTTGGAAGTCGTCCGTTTTGGAGCGATAACGGCTCACACCATTTTCGGTAGCAACCCACAAGTTCTTCTTGGAATCCAAAAACATTCCATGAACGAAATTATGTATCAACGAATGTGCCATTCCTTCTTGATGGTGATAAGTCTGCACATTATAACCATCAAACTTGGCCAACCCATTTCGGGTACCAATCCAGATATATCCATCGGCATCTTGCACGATGGCTTCCACTTGTTGATTAGGCAAGCCATTAGAGGTATTGAGATGTCGAAAGCCGAAGTCCAAGGCCCATGCTGACCATGTATTGACTACAGAAAAAACTAATGTCAAGAGTATTTGTTTCATCTATGTTACTTTTATTTCAAGTGCAAATATAACCTTTTTTATTGGTAATCCTGCACTTTTTACAAGTATTTTTGACCAGACTAGACAGAATTACCCATATCCAAGACGATATTACCCATGATGGCTTGAAATATTATGTACTTTTGCAATCGAAATTAACAATCTAATTATTTATAACGATGTACAAAAGAACAACCATCCTTTCAGCACGGCTACTCTCTACATGCATGGCCTCCCTATTCATGATACCATCTTGTAGTTCAAACGAGCCACAATATCCTGAGATCAACAATAAAGATAATAATAAGGAGAAAAAGACTATCTTGACAGAAGCCGACCCTACCATCTTCAGAGACACCGATGGCACCTATTATTTATATGGCACAGGAGCTCAATCCGACAAAGGCTTCTATGTCTATCAGTCGAAGGATCTCAAGGAATGGTCTGGACCTGTTGGCAAGGAAAACGGCTTTTGCCTCACGAGCAACACTTCGTTCGGAACCACAGGTTTTTGGGCGCCACAAGTAGCCAAACGAGGCGACACCTACTATATGTTCTATACAGCCAATGAGCAAATTGCTGTAGCCACAGCCCCATCTCCATTGGGACCATTCAGTCAACCCAACAAGCAGATGATTCAAGCACCTTGCAAGACTATTGACCCCTACGTATTGTTTGACAACGACGGAAAGGTGTATCTTTATCATGTAAGACTTCAAAACGGCAATCGCATCTATGTAGCCGAGATGACAGACGACCTTAGCTCCATCAAGGAAGAAACCGCCAAGGAATGCATCAGCGCCAGCTTGCCATGGGAAGATACCGAACAAGTGGCATGGAAAGTGACAGAAGGCCCAACGGTTTTGCATATCGGCGACACCTATTATATGTTCTATTCCGCCAACGACTTTCGTAACATTGATTATGCAGTGGGCATAGCCACAGCCGATAATCCATACGGACCATGGACCAAGCAGAATGCACCTATCATCTCACGAACTAACATCGGGTATTACGGAACAGGACATGGAGATGCTTTTCTAGATGATGCAGGCAAGTGGAAGTACGTATTCCACACGCACCAAAGCTTCACGGAGGTAGCTCCTCGCAAGACCGCTCTCGTAGGATTGAACTTCAAGAATGGTAGTTTTACCATCGAAGAGAATACGTTCACCTATTTATATAAGAAATAACTCTAACTATTATACAACTATGTACAGACGAACATTACTTACAGTGGCACTCACAGTTGTCACACTATGTTCCAATGCTCTTGATGTCAAGACGAAGATTAGCATCAAGCAGCCAGGCAATCCTGCCGTCACCTATTCACTGAAGGAGGATGCCGGACAATTGGTATCAGCAAATGGCTCTGCCTTGCCTATCGAAATCAAGCAACAAGTAACCAATGACGGCAAAGACCAAATCTACCAGGTTACGCTGACGGCACGACAAACAGCCTTCTACAACTTCGAAGCCAGCCTCAACACGGGTTTGCCTTCCAATGGCAGCGAGTTCTACTTGCCTGGTTTCTGGTATCACCTAAACCTTCGCTCTCCTAAGGAGGCGCCAGCCTTCCACACCTCGAAGAGTTGGAATTTCAGAGAAGATCGCCTATCATCCCCGATGACCAGCGCCTTCAATGAGAGTGAGAAGAAATCCATAGCCGTCATGCGCTGCCTTGACAGTTCCAGTGAGACCCTGACCACCCATACAAGCGGGGAAGTCATCCTCAGTGGAGAAACCTCCTTGGGATATCTCGGTTTCGACAACGAGCACAACGACGTTGCCCTTACCTTTGGTTATCCTTATATAGAGACCCCAAAGCGCTATATCCGAAAACTAACACTTATCGCTCCAATCTTCACATACGCAAAGCTAGAAAAAGGAAAGAGCAAGACCATCTCTTGGAGAATTATCGATGGCTCTGCCAACAATTATGGAGAACATGTAACCAACATGTGGAAGAAATGCTTTGACATCTACAATCCACAACCTCTGACTCCGATCTTCGGACCAGACGAAATGAAAAAAGGATTATGCAACTATTTCAGACGCTCTTACATAGACCGTTATCCATTGAAATATCATTCAGGACATACATTGCTCACTTATGATTGCAAGCCATATCCTGCCATGCAGATTGGTTTCTGCGGAAGAGTATTGCTCAATGCCTTCAACGCAATAGAATATGGAGAGCAACATCAGGAGAAAGACTTGGTGAACATGGGAAATGAAATTCTTGAGAGTTTCCTACAACATGGTTTCACCAGTGCAGGCTACTTCTATGACGATGTGAACTTCAACAAGGGTTTCCCTACCGAAGAGAAAGTTGTTCACTCCATTCGTCAACAGTCAGAAGCAGTATATGCCATCCTCTTGTACCTGAAATACGAGAAGAGCCAAGGACGCAAGCATACAGAATGGGAGAATCACATCAAGAAGATCCTGGATGGTTTCATCAAGCTACAGAAGAAGGACGGCAACTTTGCCAGAAAGTTCCACGACGACGGTTCCGATATAGACGCCTCAGGTGGAAGCACTCCTTCTGCCACATCAGCCTTGGTGATGGGCTATCGTTACTTTGGCAAGAAGCAATACCTTGAGGCAGCTCGCCGAACCATCGACTATCTGGAGAAAAACATCATTTCAAAGAGTGACTATTTCTCCTCAACCCTCGATGCCAACTGCGAGGACAAAGAAGCTGCCATATCTGCCGTCACTGCCAACTACTACATGGCATCCGTGACCAAGGGTAAGGAACGTCAACGCTACATCGACCTTTGCCAGAAAGCAGCCTACTTCGCCCTGTCATGGTACTACCTATGGGATGTACCTTTTGCGCAAGGTCAAATGCACGGCGACTTAGGTCTCAAGACCCGTGGATGGGGTAACGTATCTGTAGAAAACAACCACATCGATGTATTCGTCTTTGAGCTGCCTCACATCGTCAAATGGTTGAGCAAGCAAGTGAACGAGCCAAGATTCCAGCAGATCTACGATGTCATCTTCACCTCACTCTCACAATTGATGCCTACCAAGGAGCGCAACTGTGGCATTGCCGTACCAGGCTTCTATCCAGAGGTGGTACAGCACACAACTTGGGACTACGGTATGAACGGCAAGGGATTCTACAACAATTACTTCGCCCCAGGCTGGACAGTAGCATCACTGTGGGAAATGTACTCACCAAACCGTACTGACAACTTCCTCAAAAAATAAGAGGAAGTCCATCATGTATGAATTATCTAACGTTTAAGACCTGCTCAAAAGGCAGTCACTACCAAATACAAAAAGAGAATATGAAAAAGAATTTGTTACTAACAAGCATTGCTCTCATGTCTATTGCATCCGCAATGGCAGAAGGAGCATCGACGCCAAACAAGTATTTTACACATTCTGCAGCCATTCTTCAGCAGAAAGCAACGGCAAGTGGAAAAGTTCTCGACACCAATGGAGAGCCTCTCATCGGCGTAACCATCATGGAAGAGGGAACACAAAATGGAACTGTAACAGGACTAGATGGCAGTTTCTCTCTCAACATGACGAAAAGCAATGCGATGCTTAAGTTCTCGTATATTGGATTCACGGATGTCAAGTTGCCTGCTGCCAACAACCTAACTCAAACAATTATGTGATTATTAACAGAGTATTGTATATATAGACCAAACTATAACAAGGAGCGAAAGCCGATGCGCTAAAATGTAGGCAACAAAATATCAAAATTATGGACATAAAAGTTATCAAAAACAAAGATGTTATGACCACAGAAGACATGGTTTACATCAAAGGTGGCTTGAACGAATCATTTGATTCCATTGCTACAACGTGTACATGCGATTGTATTATCAGCAATAGTAATACATCACCAGCAATTATGTGATTATTAACGGAGTATTATTGTTTTAACATGTTTAAAAATTACATTCACAATGTTTAAAAATTACATTCACACCATGCTATTCTTTATCGGAGCGGCAGCGGTGCCGCTGCACTCGTCTGCCGAAAACGGCCCCGAGACTGGCGGAACACAGGGCGTACAACAGGCCGTACAGCCTGCGGTGAAGCAGATTAGAGGCTTTATCGGCGATGAAAATGGCGCCCCCATAATCGGTGCAACAGTGCTCGAAAAGGGCAAAACTAACGGAACCGCCACCGATGTTGACGGAACTTTCACGCTGAATGTGCCGTCAAACGCCACGCTCGTTGTCTCTTACGTGGGTTACAAAACCAAGGAGGTGCGCGTGAACAACCGTTCCTTCATAACTACAGGCCTTATTCCCGAGGAGAAATCGCTCAATGAGGTGGTTGTAGTCGGTTTCGGCAAGCAGAAGAAAGAGACACTCGTGGGTGCCGTTCAGGCCGTAAAGCCAGAAGATTTGAAGATGACTTCAAGCTCACTGACTACTTCGTTTGCGGGCAATGTACCCGGAATAATCGCCCGTCAGACCACTGGCGAGCCAGGCTATGACCATGCCGAGTTCTACATTCGCGGCATTTCTACCTTCGGTTCCAACACTCAGCCGCTCATAATCCTTGACGGAGTGGAGATTAACAGCACCATGCTCAACAACATTCCGCCTGAGTCTATAGAGTCGTTCTCGGTGCTGAAAGACGCCACGGCAACCTCTCTTTACGGCTCGCGCGGTGCAAACGGCGTGATCATCGTAAACACCCGTGCGGGTCAGGCATCAGAGAAGATGAAGCTGAACATACGCTTTGACAACACCTTCTCAATGCCTACGGCCGTTCAGGACATGGCCGACGGACCCACATACATGCGGATGTTCAACGAAGCAAGCAAGAATGATGCCCGCGTGGCAGGCTCTACTTATGAGCAGCCGTACTCTGACGAGCGCATTCAGAACACGATAAACCACGCCAATCCTTACCTCTTTCCTGACGTGAACTGGTACGACATGCTCTTCAAAGACTTTGCCTCGAACCAGAATCTCAACATAAACATGAAGGGCGGAACCCGTTTCATTGACTATTTCCTAAACGCAGGCATTTTCTATGAGAACGGAATAATGCGCCAACCCAAAGAGGCGCAGGCGCTCGACGTGGGTATGCGCAGCAAGAAATACTTGTTCCAGAGCAACGTTTCGGCCCGTCTCACACCAACAACTAAGGTGTCTCTGAACATGAATACGCAGCTTTTTTTCTATCACGGACCAAAGGCTTCAACGTCAAACCTGTTCAATTATTCAATGACGGTTAATCCTGTAGCCTTCCCGGCTACGCTTCCCGCCGAGGAGGGAGACACATTTGTGCGTTACGGAAATGGCACACGGCAGGGTGTAGGCGGACTTTTCAACAATCCGTATGCCGAGCTTAGCAGCGGCTACACTGAGCGCAACTACGTTTATTCAACCACCGCTTTCAGCGTGGATCAAGACTTGAAGTTCATTACTCCTGGACTTAAAGCCAGTGCTTTGGCATCTTTCTACAATTACAGCTTCAACTGGCTTGACCACTGGATTGTGCCTTTCTACTACAAAGTGGGCGATGGCTACACGCAGAATCCCGACGGTTCATTCAACTACACCACCGAGTCGATAGGTACACCGGGGCAGCCCTACCTGCAATCAAACTCAGGACGCGACCCGACGGAGAGCGTATGGTCGCTTCAGGGTACTCTTGACTACGCCCGTACCTTTGGTAAACACGACATCGGAGCCACTTTTGTGTACCACATGAAGGAAACCAAGAAGGTGGCAAACGGCGGAACCGAGTATGACCTTCTGCCTTACCGTGAGCAAGGACTGGCAGGCCGTCTTACCTATAACTACGCCCACCGTTACCTGCTTGAGGCCACTTTTGGTTACAACGGCTCCGAGAACTTCATCAGCGGGCAGCGTTTCGGCTTCTTCCCCGCAGTGGCTTTAGGCTGGACAATATCAAACGAGACCTTCTTTAAACCACTCAAAGAGGTGGTTAACAACTTAAAGTTGCGCGGCTCTTACGGCCTTGTTGGCAATGATGCTCTCTCTGAGAGATTCCCATACGTAACCACTGTTGACATGAGCGGAAAAGGTGGATGGTGGATTGGTGACGGTTACGTGAACAACGCGGTGCCGGTTGTGACAAAGTATGGTAATTCTTTCGCCACATGGGAAAAGTCAAAGAAGTTCAACTTCGGTGTTGACATGACATTGTTCGGTGGTCTTGACCTTACTGTAGATGTGTTCAGCGAGAAGCGAACAGGCATTTTCATGCAGCGTCAAGCACTTCTTTCTGCCGCAGGTTATGGCTCCGCACTGCCTTACGCCAATATCGGAGCGGTTAAGAACCATGGCGTTGACGTTAGTGCAAGTTATCAGAAAGCGTTTAATAAAGACTTTACAGTGCGGCTGAACGGCAGTTTTACTTATGCCCACAATGAGATTACGAATGTTGATGAGCCTGCAAACATCGATTCTTACTACTCCCGCGTAGGTCATCCTATAAACAGTATCCGTGGTCTTATTGCCGAGGGTATCTTCACTTCGCAGGAGGAAATAGACAATGCTCCGGTGCAAAACCTGGGCTCTACTCCTGTTGTTGGTGACATAAAATACAAGGACCTGAACGGTGACAGAACTGTTGATGCCAGCGATTACACTACAATCGGCCACCCCGAAATACCCGAAATAATCTACGGATTAGGCGGAACCGTGAAGTACAAGAAGTGGGATTTGTCATTGTTCTTCCAAGGTTCGGGCAACGTAAGTCTGCTTATGAGCAACATACAGCCTTTTGTCGACAAGTCAGGCGATGGTATGAACATTGCAAAATACATTGTTGACAACCACTGGTCGGAGGAAAACAATGTGGCAAATGCCGCTTATCCGCGCCTGTCAACCACGTATGTGCAGAACAACGTGGTGCCCAGCACGTTCTATTTGCGTAACGCCAGCTACCTCAGACTGAAGAATGCCGAGCTGGGTTACACCTTCACGCCGTGGCTACGGGCATACGTAGCGGGCACAAACCTGCTGACCATTTCGCCATTCAGCACCTGGGACCCTGAAATGGGAAGCGGAAACGGACTGAAATATCCTATCCAGCGCACAGTGAAAATTGGAGTTCAGTTCAATTATTAAGCAATTTTAAACATTTAAGAAATGATACTTAACAACATAAAATACTTCGTTCTGACGGTTGCAGCGGTAGCTTTTGCCTCGTGCGACTATCTTGACGTGGTGCCCGAAGGCACTCCCACGACAGACGATGTTTACAAAACGCAGACGCAAGCCGAGAAGATGGTGATTGGCTGCTACAAGGAAATACCTAATTACTTTCATCCCCAACAGTTCCCGGATGCCACCGGAGCCGATGAGTTCATTGTGGGTTACAGGGGTACAACCCGCTGGTTTCACTATAAAAGTCTGATGAACGGACAGGAGTCACCCAGCAGTACGTACTACGGATTGTGGAGCAACAACGCCGCAAGTTATCCTACCGGTGCGGTTAAAAAGGATATCTGGGGTGCCATTCGCAACTGTTACAACGTGTTGAACAACCTTGACCGCGTGCCAGGACTTACAGAGGAGAACAAGAATCACTGGAAAGGTGAGGCCCTGTTTCTCATCGCTTATTATCACCAGATAATGCTTGAGTACTACGGACCGATATTCCTCATCAAGTCGGAGGAAAGCTCTTCAATGTCAACCGAGCTAATGCGCAGTCCTTACGATGAGTGCGTGGACTTCATTGCCGAAAAGTATGATGAGGCCGCAAAGCTGTTGCCGGCAACTCAGAGCAGCGGAAACCGCAACCGCGCAACTGCCGCAACCGCTCTGGGGTACAAGGCGCGGCTGTTGCTTTACGCAGCCTCACCACTTGTTAATGGTGACACGGAGTTCTACTCTGACTTTAAAAACCCTGACGGAACGCCGCTCATAAACCTCACCTATGACCGCGAGAAGTGGAAAAAAGCTATGGATGCCGCCGAAGCAGCCATAATCTACTGTGAGGCCAACGGCTATAAACTGTACGGTGGTACCACGACCGACCCCGTGCAGGGTGCCCGCAACTATCACTCGGCCTTTGTCGGTGACAATGCTGGAGGCTTTAACAACTGGGACGAGATTCTGTTCGGTCTTGCCGACCAGGGCACAATCAGCTATTGTATCAAGACTATTGCACCGCGTATAGGTTTCACCAAATACAGTTCAAAGGGCTTCCGTGGTTATATGGTGCCCACTTGGAGCTGTGTGCAGCGTTATTTCACCGCCAAGGGACTGCCTCTTGCCGATGACCCCGACACCAAAAACCTGAATCCGGAGACGATTGTTGACGCACCGTGGTTCCCAGGTGAGAAGACATCAATCATACATGTGAACCGCGAACCGCGCTTCTACGCATCTGTGGGTTACGATCGTGGCCCCTACGAGGTACAGAACGGAACCATGATGCTGAAATGCCGGCGCGGTGAACCCCAGCAGGATGACGGCATAGTGAAGAACGAATATCAGTCGAACAACGGTTACTATTGTCAGAAATGGGTGTCGAAATTTGACTCGTATGATAATGTCAAGGACAAGATAACCTACAACAAATGGGTCTTCCCTTACCTGCGCATGGCAGAACTTTACCTCGACTACGTTGAGGCCGACTTTGAATACAACAAGAAACTCAGCGCAAAGAGTCTGGCGTACCTTGACAAAATACGTGCGCGCTGTGGACTTCCGACCTTTGAGAAGTCATGGAGCTATGCCGGCGGAATACCGGCCGACGAGGCGAAACTGCGCAGCGTGATTCACGATGAACGCTCAAACGAGCTTGCAATGGAGGGCCGCCGCTTCCACGACATACGCCGCTGGAAGATTGCCGAGAAGGAAATCAACCCCAAAGAGAAGTCATGGACGCTGTCAGGAAAGACCGCCGAAACCTTCTACAAGGTAACGGACATGGAGGACGGAAGTGAGATTGACCGCTCACAGTTCAAGGCTCCGCGTAACTATTGGCTGGCAATTCCTCTTGACCAGATACAGATTGACCACAACCTCGTACAGAATCCGGGGTACTAAATGTGCTGACACACTGCTTAATTAGTATTTGACAATTAGCAATTAGAACCTTTGCCGCTTGTTTCTTTTTCGGGGGACCGGCGGCAGAGGTCTTGGCCGTAAAGAACACGGAATTTTCGGGACCCAATAATAGCCATTGTGCAACGTGTTGATATTCAATATGTTGCAAAAGTTCATGTTTTTTTTGTGAAAACAATGGGTTTTGCAAAATAGAAGTATATTTGGCATCTGTAAAAGGAGTAAAACTTTAAAAAACAACTTTATAAAAATGAAAAACAGATTAATGATTCTTGCCGTGACGCTCATGGTGTTTTGCAGCGCACAGGCACAGACACGGGTCATTGCACACCGTGGTTACTGGAAGACGGAAGGCTCTGCCCAAAACAGCATAACGGCTCTGCTGAAGGCTGACTCCATCGGCTGTTACGGCTCGGAGTTTGACGTGTGGATTACGAAGGACAATCACCTGATTGTAAACCACGACCCTAAGATTGATCCTTACATGATTGAGCAGACCGATGCAAAGACCCTCACGGCGCAGAAACTGAAGAATGGAGAGCATGTTCCTACTCTTGAGGCATTTTTGAAGGCTGCCAAAAAGCACACAACGCTGAAACTGATACTCGAGCTGAAACACCATTCAACACCTGAACGCGAGGACCTTGCAGCCGAAAAAATTGTAAAAATGGTGGAACGGATGAAGCTGCAGAACCGTGTGGAGTACATAACTTTCTCGGCAAACGCACTGCGCACGCTGCTGAAAAATGCACCCAAGGGCACTCCCGTCTATTATCTGAACGGTGAAATGACACCCTCACAGCTTAAAGAACTGGGCTGCGCCGGACTTGACTATCACTATGACGTGCTGCGCAAGCACCCCGAGTGGATTGACGAGTGCCACAGGCTGGGTATGAAAGTCAACGTTTGGACCGTGAGGAACACTGACGTCATGAGGGAGTTTGACGGACGTGCCGACTTCCTCACAACCGACCTGCCCGCCGAAGCCCTGAAAGTTGTCAATAAATAGACTGATACAATGAAAATAAAAACATTGAAATGAAAAAGAACGCATTAATCTGGCTATTTTTAGCTTTGATGAGCTTGACCGCCACTGCCAAAGCTCCCAACTCTCCGTGGAAACCTGCAGGAGACAAGATCAAGACAAAATGGGCTGAGACCTTGGATCCCAACCATGTGTTGCCCGAATATCCCCGCCCTATCATGGAACGCTCCAACTGGGCTAACTTAAATGGACTTTGGGAATACGCCATCCAACCAATCGGACAAAAAGAGCCACAAGCCTTTGAGGGCAAGATTTTAGTCCCTTTTGCCGTGGAATCAAGTCTATCTGGTGTACAAAAGCAAGTTGGCAAAGATAAGGAACTCTGGTATAAGCGCACGTTTACGGTTCCATCATCTTGGAAGGGCAAGACGGTATTGCTGCATTTTGGAGCAGTCGATTGGAAGACTGAGGTCTATCTGAATGACATTAAAATCGGCTCACATACGGGTGGATATACTCCATTCTGTTTCGACATCACACATTATCTCAAGCCGGGAAATCAGAAGCTGGTGGTAAAAGTGTGGGACCCGACAACGGATGGTTACCAACCTGTAGGAAAGCAAAATGCAAATCCTAATGGCATCTGGTACACCCCTGTTACTGGTATCTGGCAAACCGTATGGATGGAGCCTGTCAACAACAAGCATATCACCCATATCGAATCAACTCCAGACATTGACTCTCAAAAGTTGACCGTTCATGTTGCTACGGAAGGAACTACTTGGGGAGACCTTGTTGACATTCAGGTCAAAGACGGAAACACCGTTGTTGCCAATGCCAAAGGTGCTGTAGGTCAACCTGTAGATATCGCCATTGAGAATCCTAAGCTATGGTCGCCAGAATCTCCTTCGCTATATGATGTGGAGGTAAAACTATTCAGTGGCGGTAAATTGCAAGACAAAATAAAGAGTTATGCTGCCATGCGAAAGATTTCAACCCAAAGAGATGGTAATGGCATCGTTCGTTTACAGCTGAACAACAAGGATTATTTCCAGTTTGGTCCATTGGATCAAGGATGGTGGCCTGACGGTTTATATACAGCGCCTACGGATGAGGCACTCCGCTATGACATACAAAAAGCCAAAGACTTCGGTTTCAATATGATTCGCAAGCATGTGAAGGTAGAACCAGCACGCTGGTACACCTATTGCGACCAATTAGGAATCTTGGTTTGGCAAGACATGCCTAGTGGAGACAAATCACCTCAATGGCAGAATCACCAGTATTTCAATGGTTCAGAACTAATACGTTCAGCTGAATCAGAAGCAAACTACAAGAAGGAATGGAAAGAAATCATAGATTGTCTGCGCTCTTACCCTTCTATCGTTACATGGGTTCCTTTTAATGAAGCATGGGGACAGTTTAAGACTATCGAAATAGCAGAATGGACCAAGAAATATGATTCTTCTCGTTTGGTGAATCCTGCCAGTGGTGGTAATTTCTATCATACAGGTGATATGCTCGACCTTCACAACTACCCAGGTCCTGAAATGTATCTAGCCGATGGAGAAAGGCCTACAGTTCTAGGAGAATATGGAGGCATTGGCTTACCTATCAAAGGGCATCTTTGGCAAGCAGACAAGAACTGGGGATATGTTCAGTTCAAGAATGCAAAGGAAGTTACCGACGAGTACGTGAAGTATGCCGAAAAGCTTAAGAAATTGGCTCACACAGGTTTTTCTGCTGCCGTCTATACCCAGACCACGGATGTGGAAGGAGAAGTGAATGGCTTAATGACATACGACCGTAAAGTGATTAAGGTGGAAGAAGATAGAGTAAGAAAAGTAAATCAAGAAATCTGTCATCTATTCAATCAATAATGTTTTTCTTAGTGGAAGGAAGGGAAGGCTTGAACTCATAAGCCTTCCCTTTTCGTCTTAATATACTCTTCATGTTTAGTTTTTACCCCAGTTCATCTTCCAAAAGCCTGCAAGTTCAGGAAGAACATCATCTGGAAGAAAACTCTTCCTTCCAACTCCACAAAGCGATTGTATGATACAGCTGTTGGAAACTCTTTCTTCAATACAAGCTTTATAAATGAGAGATAATAATGCTTGAAATTACGATAACTCCCGAAGTGAAACAACAGAAAGACACCCTTTCCTTTGGCTAGGTAATTCCCGCTATTAGGGCTTACTAGGGACTTGCACCCATTAGACAATGCTCATGCCGAGCATACAATACAAGCTCTACTTGCCAAATAAGGAAGACCTAAGAAGAGAGATAGAGCGACAAAAGGAGTTGTACCTCATGGCGCATCCTGACAAATAAGATATAAAATCGCCAAGGGAACATCAGACAAACATAGAGAAGTTTATATCATTTCTTAGCCCAGTATATACTTTCTGGGCTTTTTATTTGTTCTATTCAGAAAAAAGCCGTATCTTTGCCATTACAAAAAAGTTGTTACATAAAATATGTAATGGCGCATGAAACTAGGCAACAAGAAATTAGTGAATCCTTTCATCTATCACCACCACAGACTTCTTGCCTATTATCGTCTTTAGCATTGTAGATGAAACGTTCTCAAACAAGTTGCGCACATCCAGCTCATCGCCATTAAGCCACAGCACGTCGTCACGCCTTGCCAGCAAGTTTTTCAGCATAGTAGTCTTGCCTACTTGACGTGCTCCAAATAAGACTATTGCCTTGCCTTGTCCCATTCTACCTCCTATAATTGACTCTAAATATCTATTAATCATTTTTTTATTTCATTGTTAAGATGGTGCAAAAGTACATACTTTCGTTGGGAAATCCAAACAAAACAACACTTTTATGGAATTAATTCCATAAAAAGCATAACTTTTAAGGAATTGAATCCATAAAAGTCTAAACTTTTTAGAAATACCAGAATGTATTATTGCCCCAGCCATGCGATAACGGGCAGATGACATACTATAAAACAAATAAAATCAAGACTGGTTTATGCATAAGATTAAACCAGTCTTGATTAACTTCTTTATTATCTGATTCTTACAGAGATACTTTATTCTAATACCAATACGTGGCTCGTTCCATCTGTCTGACCGAATACATTCAAGCCGACCTTCATCAGATAGTCACCACTGTACTGCTTGCCATTGAACTCCAAATCAGATTCCTTTCCAGGCATCAGATTGGTTTCCTTTACGGTATAAACCTTATCGGCATCCAATCCCTGCATCTTCACATTCATCACAGGCTCCTTGTAGCGTGGATGCAAGTCGTAAGCAAAGAGAACGGCACGCTGCTTGTCCTTACTTACATAGTTAATGGCACAGTGGTTGCCTTCGTAAGGAGAAACCAGGCGATACTGGTCGCCCTCAAGAATCATAGGCTTCATGCTATCGTAGTTCTTAACAGCATTCTGCACAAACTTGTAGTCATCACCAGAAAGCGACTTGAGGTCGATATCAAAGCCCAACTTACATGAACTGCAAACATCGGTGCGGAACTTCACACTGGTATTCTTGTTCCAATTGGTTACATGCGAACCCATGGTCTTGGCTGGGAAGAACTTTGACAGGCTCCACTGGATGTAGAGGCGCTCGTATGGATCCGTATCGTCTGAACACCAGAACTCAGTGAAATACTTCAGCATCTCGTAATCCATTCTGCCGCCACCGCCAGAGCAGAGCATCATCGGCAACTTAGGATACTTGTTATGAATACGGGTAAGCACCTTGTAGATACCACGCACATGATCGATATAGAAATTACCCTGATTCTCCTTATGATATGGAGAATAGATATTGGTAATCACACTGTTGCAGTCCCACTTGAAGTAAGCCACATCCGGATTCTCTGTCATGATGCGATCCACGATGCCGAACACATAATCCTGTACCTTAGGATTACTGATATCAAGTACCAGCTGGTTGCGGTAATAATAGGTATCACGCTTTGGCTGCATGATGACCCAGTCAGGATGCTTCTCGAAGAGTTCACTCTTAGGATTCACCATCTCAGGCTCAATCCAAATACCAAACTTTACACCAGCCTTCTTGGCATCTTTTACCAATCCAGGGATTCCATCAGGCAGCTTGCTCTTGGTAGCCTCCCAGTCGCCGAGACCTGCATGGTCGTCCTTGCGAGGATACTTGTTGGCAAACCAACCATCATCAAGCAAGAACATATCTACACCCAGGTCCTTGGCATCCTTCATCAACTCTGCAAGACTCTTCTGGTTGAAGTCGAAGCCGGTATTCTCCCAGTTGTTCAAGAGCGTAAGGCGATCTTCCATACCCATGTTTACCTGATACTGGCGAGCCCAATTGTGTAAATTACGGGAAGCCTCACCGATACCATTATCGCTCATGGCAAAGATAAACTCAGGGGTAGTGAACGTCTCACCAGCCTTCAGCTTATAGTTAGAGGCGTATGGATTGATGGCAGGGATAACACGAAGGGCTCCCACGTTATCTACCTCGAAGGTAAAGCGGAAGTTGCCAGGCCATCCGATGGTTCCAAGCATCACCTTGCCCTCATTCTCCTTGGCAGGCTCATCGAATCCCAGTTCAAAGAAAGGCTCCTCCTGCATGGCTGCACGGGTACCCAACTTGGTATCAACAATTTTCTTACCAGCAGTCAACTGACAAGTCTCAGGCTGTCCTTCCTTAGCCCAATCGCTATGATAATTGGTAACGAAATACTTGTTTGCCTTGAAATAAAGCATTGTTGAGCTATATCTCCAAAGCGTAACCGGAGCTTTCTCCTTATGAGAGATTTCGCTCCATGCCTTGATGACGTTCTCCTTAGGATAAGCTGCATAGTGGAGTTTCACGGTCAGCGGATACACCTTGTCCTTAAGCGTGATGATGGTCTCAACACCTCCACTGATAGCCTTTTCTTCAGAAGACTGATAATACAAATAGGTAGTCATATTACCATCTGCATGGGTCACTGCCACTGCCGGCTCAAAGAAATCTTCAGCACCAGAGGTTGCATAGACCTCATGACCTCGCTGGCAGACGGAACCATCAGAAGCCGCATATACATCCCACTTCAGATGATTGTAATCTGAAGGATTCTTCAACTTGTCACCCAGATACACTTGGTAGAGGCGACCCTTAGGAGAAACCTGCATCACGAGGTCGGTCTTGTCGGTTGACACTCTGATGGTCTTTTGAGCAGATGCCATAATAGATGTCATGCACATCGCTGCGATAATCATAAATACCTTTTTCGTTGTTCTTTGTTTTTTACGTTCCATAGAGAATGTACGGATTCTTAAGTTCATAATCTTACAAATCTTACAGTTGTTTATTCTTAGTTGTACATGATTTCACTTGCTACCGAATGCGATTCGATTGCAGTTGCAAAGTTAAGGAGATTTTTCAAACATTGACATCATGTGTAGGTTACGAGTAGATAAATACTAGGTTTATTAAGTTCATAGGCCACTAATAATCAAGACATCAAAGATATTAATACTTTTTAATAGAGTAGATGTTAAAAAGAAAAATAAATGTAGTATCTTTGCAGTAAATACAATTATAAGGCTTTCTTATAGCCTATCAGATAGTAACAATAACAATTAAATAGTTATGAAAGTAGTATTGTGGTTCTTAATGATGTTTATGCCATTACTGGCAAATGCTTCTTCCTTAAACGAGGAACAGCTGTTCCATCGTTTAGACAGTTACATCGCTCAGCGAAGCAAGTTTACCCAAAGAAAAGAAGCGAAACTGCTAAGACTCAAAAAGCAACTATACATGACTTCCGACAAGCGCAGCCAGCTTAGGCTCTATAACCAAATCTACAGGGAGTATTATACCTACCGTTACGACTCTGCCATGACATACGCCAAGAAGGGCTACCAGCTGGCAGTACAACTTCAGGATGATTATTTCATCAACCTGAATAAAATCAATCGTGCGGCAGTACTGTCAACAGGCGGTTTCTACAGCCAGGCAGAAGACTTAATGCTCACAATGGATGTGGAGAAAATGTCACCTAAGTTATTGCAATACTATTATTATACCTTGACTTGGGTATATAACTACTGGGAAACTTTCTGCAACAAGTCGGAGTTTCAAGAAGGATTGGCAGCCAAGAAACGTTTTTATTTAGGCAAGACTCTTGAGCATATCGGCAACAAGGAATCCGCTCTTTATTACTATCTGTCAGGAGAGTTTGAATATCTTAAGCAGCGTACAAGCAAAAAGATGCTTCAGTTCTACATGAAGGCGCTTTCTGCCAGTCCCCTGAACAGCCGTGTGCATGCCTCATCGGCTTATTGCATAGCCCGCTATTATTATGATACCGACCAAAAGGATTTATACGAAAAGTATATTGTAGAAGCAGCCATCTCAGACCAGATATGTCCCCTGAAGGAGAATCTGGCCCTTCAGGAACTTTCCACCTATCTATATCATAAGGATGCCTCCTATGCAAAGAGGGTTGCCAAATACATCTATTGCTCCATGGAGGATGCCCAATTCTACAACAACCGTCTCCGCATGGTTGAGATTTCCCGCATACTTCCCCTTATCACAGAAACGAACCATCAGGCAGAAGTACGCAAGAACCGCATCGTAACAGCCTCTCTCGTCATCGTGAGTATCCTGTCGCTAGGATTCCTTGCCATGGCTTTCTTTGCATTCAAGATGAACAAGCGTCTAGCCAAGAGCCGTAGGGAGATAAAAAGCCAAAATACACTCTTGGACGAACTGAACCAGAAGCTGCTCAACACCAATAAGCGAAGAGAGACCTATATGCATTTATTTATGGACATCAGTGCCGTATATATCAAGAAACTGGATGATTATCGCAAATTGGTAAGCCGCAAAATCAAGGCAAAGCAAACTGCCGATCTTCTGACTGCCACCAACAGCTACAAGCTGGCAGAAGAAGAGGCAGCCAACTTCAATATTCGCTTCGACAAGGCATTCATTGACTTGTATCCGAATTTCGTGGAAGAGTTCAACCAACTGCTGTTGCCAGAAAAGCAAATAGTTCTCCCTGCCCCTAACAGTCTCACCAAGGAACTGCGTATCTATGCACTGATGCGACTGGGAATTACGGATGGTCAGGAACTGGCCACCCTCCTGTTCTATTCTACGCAAACCATCTATAATTACAAGGCAGCCATCAGAAAGCGAGCCAAAGACCTCACCACTTTTGATGCAGCCATCAACCGACTATGCAATGTGATAGGCTAAAATGTGTTTTAAACGTGCGGAATGTGCTTAAAAAAGACACATTCCGCACGTTTAAAGCACATTTTCTTAGATATCGCTTCATATTTGGGCTATTCCGCATACTCTTTTCTTTACTTTTTATAGCAACAAACGTTAAAAATATACTTTAAACGTGCGGAATGTATCTAAAAAAGATAGATTCCGCACGTTATCTCACTATTTTTTCGTATATTTGCCCCAGAAATATAACTATTTGAACTATGTTAATAGGTAGAAAAGAAGAACTGAAGACACTTCATCAAGCATTGATTGCAGATGAGTCGAAGTTTGTTGCCATATATGGGCGCAGACGAGTGGGAAAGACTTTCCTGGTAAGGGAGGCCTTCAACAATGACTTTGCCTTTTATCATACAGGATTGGCAAATGAGACCAATCGCATACAATTGGCAGAGTTCAACCGTTCACTCACATCATATAGCAAACAGAAACAGTCGAAGTTAAAAGATTGGTATGATGCTTTTGACAGGTTGGGGCAACTGTTGGCACAATCTACTATCCCCAAGAAAGTAGTGTTCATCGACGAGATGCCATGGATGGATTCTCCACGCTCCAATTTTCTTTCGGCTTTGGAACATTTCTGGAATGGATGGGCTTCCGCCCGCAAGGATATTCTCCTCATCGTTTGCGGCAGTGCTACCTCATGGATTATCAATAAGGTGATAAAAAATCATGGTGGATTGCACAACCGTGTGTCTGTCCGTATTCATCTGAAACCGTTTTGCTTAAGGGAATGCGAACTCTATTCCGAAGAAATGGGACTGCGCTTCAATCGCCGACAGGTTTTAGAAGGCTATATGATCATGGGAGGTGTTCCGTTTTATTGGTCTCAACTGAAACCGGGAATGAGTCTGGCACAGAACATCAACCAGTTGTTTTTCTCAGAAGATGGCAATCTTCGTCACGAGTTTGATGACTTATACGACTCTTTGTTCAAACAGCCTAAGCCTTATCTCTCGATAGTAGATGCTTTGGCAACCAAGAAAGTTGGAATGACCCGAACAGAAATCTTACAAGCAACCAAGTTGACCGACAATGGCAAATTGACGGAATACTTAGAGAACTTGGAATATTGCGGATTTATCCGAAAATATAATTGCATCGGAATGAAAGCCAAGAATGCCTTGTTCCAGCTAATGGATAATTACACCTTATTTTATTATAAGTTTATCAAGGACAGCTATATCAATGATGCACAATATTGGACCAAGATTACCGGCAAACCCGAGTACAATACGTGGTGCGGTTTGGCTTTTGAACGAGTATGCCTACAACATGTGGAGCAAATCAAGGCAAAGCTTGGCATTCAAGGCGTTATCACCACGGTTTATTCTTGGAGTGTAGCTGGGAACAAGGAAAAGCCGGGAGCACAAATCGACTTGCTGATAGACAGGAACGATGATGTCATCAATCTCTGTGAAATCAAATACTCCAAGGCTCCATTTCAGATAACTAATACGATAGATGCGAGTTTACAAAACAAGCGAGAGCGCTTCATCCAAGAGACTGGTACCGAAAAAGCCGTGCATCTTACAATGATTACGACCATGGGATTATGCGACAATCCTTATGCCTGGGATGTTCAGTCGGTAGTAACAATGGACGACTTGTTTGTTCTCTAAGCGTCCTAACTATATTAAGTTGGAGGAGATGGCAACAGAATCTGTTCTGAAAGCATTCTGCAAGGCATTAAAGATAAAACTCGTAAAAGAGCGCCTCCCTTTGCGTGATTTGAACGATGCTTGGGAATATCTCCACAACTACACTATGGATATGTAGATTCCCTAACTGCTTTAACAAGCCAGAAAATGTGGTTGCTTTAGTAAGAGAATGTGGTTGCTTAAGCTTACGGATACTGAATCTCGGGTTAACGGAGATAGCTTCTTGAGTTAGCGGAGACAGTTTCTTGGGTAAGAGAATACTGCTTCTCGGAGTTTGCCACTAGGCTCAGCAGCTCTGCTGAGCCTAGTCAGCAGGTCTGTCGACTGCAGTCAGCACATCTGCTGACTATAGTGACAACACCTTATTGTTGTACAACAACACACCTTATAGTTGTACAACTTTACACCCTATAGTTGTACAACCTTACCCCCTATAGTCGTACAACCTTACACCTTGTAGTTGTACAACAACAAAATCTTAGTAGAACAACTATGGCAGCAAACGCCTCAAATACAGTAGCCATAGTCGTAGAATTCCAAATTAGAAGAATTCTACTTATAAATTCTGTGAGGTCCATCAGCTGATTGTAATTCCATAATCACATCATCAACAATATACAAATCACTCATCAGATAGAGCAAAGAACGTTCATCATGGAGCAGTTCGTTGGTCTTACTCATTTGAAAAATATCAAACGCTCTTTCTGGAGAAATATCCAATCGCTTTGCCAACAATGTACATATTCTACCTATCTTCATCCAAAGCTGTGAATCTCTTAACATGACTTTACCTCCTTTCTTGCTAAATCGTTTAACGGCTCCGCAGATATAATCGGCTAGTCCACTATTCGAGTTGCACCATGAAAAACCGTACGCATAGTTATTAATTATTTGCTGTTTCCAGACGATGAAGGGCAGTTTGCAAAGCTGCTACAACATAATCTTTACTCTGTGTATGAAGGGCATCAAGCCTTGTGGTAAGACCATGTATCAGTCCAACTTTTTTCATCCGCAAGTACATTTCTTGCCTACTGCATCCTTCTGCCTTTGCAGTAAGATCGACACACATCGCTACAAAAGCCAATGCCTGTTGAGTTTCTGCTGTACCCATAATATTTATGTTTTATATTAAACGATGATGCAAAGATACTACTTTCTTTTGGAAATACAATTTTTATCTGCAACTTTTTAAACGAAAAAACGAACTTTCTTTGGCTTCCTGATTTTACAGAGGTTAAACAAAGCTTCTTTGTTTCAAGTGATAGAAAAGCCTTGCCTCCTAAGCACAGCCGTCAGTTTACTCGTCCAACAATCAATATACTTAGTTCATAAAGTCCATACATTGGCATCATTACCATAAAACATGTGAATAAATCCGGAGGAGTTATCACTGCTGCAACAATACCTATCAACACAAATGCATGACGGCGATATTGCTTCATAAAACCAGCCTCCAATATCCCCATCTTAGCTAAGAAGAAAGACAAGACAGGCAGTTGGAATACCAATCCCATCATCAATGTCAAAGTAACAAAGGTAGAAATATACGAATCTAAATTGATTTGATTAACCACACTCGTCGACACTTGATACGTACCTAAAAAGCGCAAAGAGAATGGAAACAATATAAAATAACTCATTAACACTCCCAATATAAACAATAAGTATATAGCTATTGCCACCGACACGGAGTATCGGCGCTCATTCTCATACAGCGCAGGTGCAATGTAGCGATACAATTCTATCATAATATAAGGAGACACAAGAAGCAATGCCAAATATACAGATGTTGACATATGAACCATAAATTGGCTAGTCAACTCTGTATTTATCAACTGTATTGAGTATGAATCAAAATGAAAATCGATCCCCAATCTTGCAAAACCCTCCTCTATTAGGCGATAAGTTATGAAGTGATTATCACTTGGACTCAACAACAAACGGAACGTAACATCCTTTGCACAGAAAATAATGACAGCTAAGCATACCGTAATACCAATGATGCGAAAGAGCATCTTGCGGAATACCTCAAGATGCTCTCCGAATGTCATCAGATTATCATTCTGATTATTTTCCATTATTCTCTACTTGTTCGTTGGAAGATTCTTTCTTATCAGAAGCATTTTGGGATGTTTCAGAAGCAGGAACGCCTTCATCCAAATCCGTTACCTCCTTCATCCCATCCTTGAAACTACGCACACCTTGCCCCAAGCCCTTCATCATCTCTGGCAATTTCTTACCACCAAAAAGCAAGAGTACTAAAGCTGCAATAAGCAGCAACTCCGATGTACCTATCATTAACACTAAATTTATCATATGCCTAATCTTTTAGAATTATTACCTGCCACAATTCTTATGCAACCAAATAAATCTCACAAGTATCAAAGTTGATTTCCCAGTTGCCACCTTCAACGCTCTCCCATTGATACTTGGCACCCATTCTGTCCCACCAAGCTTGAAACTTTGTCCCAGTCTCACCAAGGTCTTTCACCAACTTCTCATACAACTCAGCATTGTCTGCTGTCAAAATCTTAGCCAGTTCATTCAAGCCATTGCGACGCTCAAATAACATTTGGATTTCATTCTTCTCTTCTGGGGTAACCTGCCCCACTACTTTTCTAGTTGCCATACTATTATCTTGTTAAAAAATACACATATTTCCTTACCATTCTTTTCTCACCTCAAAAGGATCTAGGTAAGTTATCTCCTTGATTTCCTCTTGCTCAGGCAAGAATGCGCCATGTTTACGGATTGCATTCAGCAAATCTCGGCTGGCATTACGTTCCAAGTGAGCCATCACGCATTGCTCGTGGCTTGGGGTGTTCACCTCGTAAGTCATCTTATGGTTTAGCCAAATACAACGCTTGCATTGATAGGCATCACAACGACGACATAGCGGAGCATGGTCGAGTTTATACAACTGTGGATTTTTGATGTCCAATCCATGCTTCACATCTCCAATGGAAGTATGCAACGCCCCCATTCCATCATCTTCATCTGTAAGATAGAAAGCTGGACAAACATAGAACTTACCATCAGGAGCCAAGGTGATACTCGTATCACCTGCACCACAGTTATTCATCTTGTCGAGCATCATGCGGTCGGTCAAGAGATTCAACTGAACAACCTTGCCTGCGACATACAGTTTCTCCACTTCTTCTAAAAGCATTCTAAGCACTTCCGAATAACATTCGAAATCAGCATCCTTGAAAGTTTCAACATCAGTAATCACCACATTCAATCGCTCCACCTTATTTAACAAAGCACTAACATTAGCTATTTTTTCGAATAGTTCATGCTTAGAGAGCCTCAGTACGTATGATACACCCTGCTTAAAATCATTGTCATTTGCACTAGGAACTTGATTGATGCCATCAATCACCACCACATCAGCCTCATCCCCAAGGCTAGCAGGCTTGATGTCCGTATGGTCGATACAATCTATCACCTCCAAGTAATCCTTTGGCAAAGAATAGCTGGGATAAACGAACTGAATGTTCAGATTCTCCTTCATCGCATAGACGATGCCAGCTTTCAAGGTTTCAAACGGCATCAGATTCCGTTCTTTCTTATCATCTTGATAATGGCAGAAAGAAACAGATGTATCATCCAGTAATATCACGAGATATTGTATCATTCTGCACCTCCTTCCTTTTCGAGTTTACGATAGAGTTTATTCCAATAATAGTTGTTGGCACGCACACGAGCCTTGTGCATCTTGCAAATGGCGGTGGCTCGCTGATAGATGGTAGGCGTGTCGGCAGCATCATAGTTTTCACCTTGGCACCAAGCACAGCCCTCTGCCACCTCACAGTCGATGCACTCTTGGGTAGATTGCGTACATCTATCCAAGGTCAAGAAAGGACGAAGCTTATTCTTGTCGATTCCATCATGGATGTTTCCGATAATCCAAGCCTTCTTGCTACGAAGTGAATATTGGGCAAATCGAGTACAAGGATAGAAGTTGCCTTCTGCATCCACAGCAAGCATCATGCCTGCACCACACCAATTTTGATTTTGCAGTTGACAATCCATCGGTTTGCCCATGTGCTCTGAGAAGAACGAGCAAGCATAGTCTTGATAATAGCCACCATCAATGATGGCATCCGCAAGACTGGTTAGCTGTTCCTCGAAGAGTGCATCATCCCCATCTTTCCAAACTTCCTCAAACACACAGTTGATGTTCACCTCGTGGATGCCAAGACTATAGAGATGCAGCACGCTCTCCTTGATATAAGGAATGTCAGCACTACTAATCGTCACCTTCGTACCTGCCCCAGGGAATTGCTCCAACCACAAAGGAATGTTTTTCACCACATCCTCGTATGAGCCTTTCTCATCCTCAGGCTTTGGCTGGATACCTTGCTCCATCTCCTTGGTTTTCCAAATACGGTTGAGGTCGTGCTTGCGCTTGGTTCCATCAATGGTAATACCAATACTCAGATGTTCTCGATTCTTCTTGATAAAGTTCTGCACTTTCTCCGAGCCATAGTTGATGCCATTAGTGGAGAAGGAAAAGCGATAGGAATTGAACCAATGGTGGTTTCTACGGTACATCTCCACTTTGAGATAATCGCATATCTTATCTATCAAATCTATCTCCAAGAAAGGCTCACCGCCGATAAAGTCCCAAATGACACTTTCCTCTTTCATATCATCCTCATGATCGAGGATATAGTCTATAGCAGCCTTAGCTACCTCCCAGGTCATTCGCTCTTTCGAGTTCTTACCTACGAGGTAGCAGTATTTGCAAGCGAGTTGGCAGTCCTTGGTGACAATGAAGGTGATATTCTTGGCCATGCCATCTTGCCAAGCTTCAGCATTTTTCTTTATGCTAGCCATTAATGAACCCTTCCTGTACAATTTGTACGACAAGTTTTAGAGCAAGCATATTGGCAAGCATTAGAGCACTTACCAGAGCACCCAGAGCCACAACTCCCCTTACATTGACCAGCACAACTGCTATTACCACAAGAGCCTGTGCATATGCCAGAACATCCTCCACCACATCCAGAAGAAGAATGTGATTTTGCTGAACTTATGCAAGTTGACTTACAAGTACTAACACAAGCTGCTTGACAACTCGTTTTGCAACTTGCAGGAATCGAAGTAGTGGCCACCCCTCGACATTCGTTCATACAATGAGAAGTGCAAGAACCTCCACATCCTCCACCACCTGAGGAAGAGCCACCACCATCCTCCTCGTCATCATACAATCCATCATCAGAAGAACTACATGAAGAAAACAGTCCTGTTGGCAAAGCCAAAACTCCGAGGATTGGCAATGAGGTCTTAATTGCCTTTTTGAAAAATTCTCTACGAGAATGAATATTCTGTTCCATATATTTCTATTTAATACTCCATACCATAACATCCACCACTACAAGTTCCGGTACAAGATTCACGACAATTTCCACGACAAGTATATTTACAAGTTCCTTTACAGCTACTTGAACAATACTGATAACATGTAGTATAACAATTTTCCAAGCAACTACCAGAACAGCCGTATCGACATCCCATCGGTGCTTTCTCGGCCTTCACAAGGTTAGGAATACCTGATAAAACAATTGCACCTAAAACTGGCAACACACCTTTAGCCGCATTCTTGAAGAAATCTCTACGAGATTGAAGCTCTTCCTTTTTCTTCTTATTTGCCATAACAAAATAGATTATGCCTTGTAGAACTTCCCGAGATTAGGCGATTTATAAATAGTTCTTAGCTATAAGATACTAAAAAAGACGTGGGAGTCTCTACTTCTCGCTTATCCCAGTCTCAGGCTCTCGCATTGCCCATCATCGAGGATAAGCAACACAGATAGCCCACGTCATGACGCATTATAGTATACCACGTATGACCATACTATTGTAATTAAACAACAATATGTTCAGATACGACAGGATATAATACACCCTTCGTGGACGTTCTCGTTGCCATATCTCTTCCGATGATTG
Source organism: Segatella sp. (assembly GCF_977051555.1). Taxonomy (NCBI): domain Bacteria; kingdom Pseudomonadati; phylum Bacteroidota; class Bacteroidia; order Bacteroidales; family Prevotellaceae; genus Segatella; species Segatella sp. Next base: position 67,985 of record NZ_CDRSSE010000002.1, on the reverse strand, counting down.
TCAAATTTGCGAGATTTGAGATCTGAAGATTTACGTTCCGTAAACGTCCTTTACCAGTAAATAACCCACTCACCCATACAAACGGGCTAACTGAGTCGGTTGCAAAAATAAGAAATAATCTCGAAACCTCCAAACTTTTATTGAAAAAAGTGAAGAGAAAGATTGCTTTTTCGATATAAAATCGTATCTTTGCACTTTGAACAGCTAAAATCAGTAGCATTATGAAGCAACTCAACAAGAAATATAACGATGAAGACAACATGCTCGTCAACGACTTGCGTTCCATCGTCAGCAAGGCTCGCAGCAAAGCATTTGCTGCCGTCAATTATTCTCTGGTGGAAAGAAACTGGAGAATAGGACAACGTATTGTGGAACAGGAACAGAACGGAGCATCACGTGCAGAATACGGAAAGCATGTGATAGAAATCGCTTCGGCTGCTCTTACGGAGGAATTCGGTAAAGGATTCTCATATACAAATATTGCCAATTACAAAAGGTTTTATCTGACATTCAACGACTTACAAATTCTTCAGACAGTGTCTGAAGAATTTAAAAAGCAAAAACATCAGACACTGTCTGATGAATCTTCTTTGCTTCCCCAAAAAGGTCAGACAGCGCCTGCCCAATCCGAGTTACGCCTTCTTCCTTGGTCTCATTACGAGCGTCTAATACGAGTAGAAGATAAGAAGGCACGTGAATGGTATGCAAAGGAGGCATTCGAACAAGGTTGGAGTTACCGAACCCTCAACCGCAATATCAACACATTATATTATGAACGTCTTCTTATGTCAACGAAGAAGCAGCCTGTTGTTAAGGAGATGCAAGACAAGACAAAGGCTTATCAGCAAGACAAACTCGAATACATCAAATCACCAGTTGTCTTGGAATTCCTTGGATTACCAGAAGACTCATCCCTTGCAGAATCAAAACTGGAGACAGCCATCATCAACAACCTAGAGAAATTCTTGATGGAAATGGGAAAAGGGTATGCGCTCGTGGCTCGCCAGCAACATATTCGAACTGAGGAAAATGACTACTATATCGACTTGGTGTTTTACAATTACCTCATCAAATCATTTATTTTGGTCGATTTGAAGGTAAATCGCATCACTTACCAGGATGTAGGACAAATGGATATGTACCTCCAAATGTACGATAAGATGAAAAAAGGACCAGACGACAACCCAACCATCGGCATCATCCTTTGTACCGAAACAGATTCGGATGTGGCACGATACTCTACCCTCGCCAAAAACGACCAGATGTTCGCAGCTAAATACAAGTTATACCTGCCAGACAAGGAAGACTTGAGAAGAGAAATCGAACGACAGAAGGAACTGTATCTAATGGCTCACTCTGAAGAAAACGATAAAGAGTAATTCTTCTGGCAGTATCAGAATAATTAGAAGGAACCATTACAAAAAGGTCAGGCGCTGCCTGACCTTTTTAAATCTCATTTTCCGTATAACTATCCATTTATCTATAAAATCATTACTTTTTCTTGCATAAAGTTTGCAATTTCCGATATTTATGCTTACCTTTGCCGTTGTTAAGAGGGAACTCGTAACACATTACAAAATATCTTATCATAAAAATAAGAAAGGAAATAGCGAATGGAACTGAAAGAGACTTTCCAAAAAGTGAAGGCAGCTAGCAAAACACTTGGTTTGCTAACTGATGAACAACGTAATGAAATTCTGCAGGCGGTGGCGGATGCTATCATCGCAGAGACTCCTGCGCTCCTTGCAGCTAACGCAGAAGACCTGGCGAAAATGGACAAGGCGAACCCGCTCTACGACCGATTGCAACTCACAGAGCAGCGACTCCAGGATATTGCTTCGGATATGAGACACGTAAGTACCCTGCCCGCACCGCTCGGAAGAGTTCTCAAAGACAAAACACTCGAAAATGGTTTGCACCTGCAGCGAGTTGCCGTTCCTTTCGGAGTTATCGGTATGATTTATGAAGCCCGTCCTAATGTGACTTACGATGTTTTCTCACTCTGTTTCAAGAGTGGAAATGCTTGCGTACTGAAAGGTGGAAGGGATGCAAACGCCTCAAACTCAGCGGGTGTCGAACTTATCCACAGAGTGTTGATAACTTTTGGTATTGACCCGAATGTAGTCACGCTCCTTCCTGCTACCCATGAAGCTACCGGCGAAATGCTGAATGCCGTGGGCTATATTGACCTCTGTATTCCTCGTGGAGGAAAGAAGCTTATCAACTTCGTCCGTGATACTGCCAAAGTTCCTGTTATCGAGACAGGAGCCGGCGTGGTACATTGTTACTTCGACAAGGATGGCGACCTGGAGATGGGCAAGCGCATCATCACCAATGCCAAATGCAGAAGAGTGAGCGTATGCAATGCACTCGACTGTCTGCTGATTCACGAAAGCAGATTAAGCGACCTCCCTGCCCTCTGCGAGGCTCTCGCCGAGAAGCAAACCAAGATTCATGCTGATGCCAAGGCTTACGAAGCCTTAAAGGGACACTATCCTGATACCTTATTATATAAGGCAGAAGAAAGCGAAGCGAAGATGAAAGAAACAGATACTAACGTGAAGAGCATCTGGAACACCGAATGGCTCAGCATGCAGATGGGTATCAAGACCGTAGCTTCGGAAGATGAGGCACTCGAACACATCGCTACCTACGGCAGTGGTCACAGCGAGAGCATCGTTTCCAACAATGAAACTGCCCAGAAGAAATTCCAGGCGATGGTAGATGCAGCCTGCGTTTATGTGAATGCTCCAACCAGTTTCACCGATGGCGCACAGTTCGGATTGGGCGCAGAAATTGGTATCAGTACCCAGAAGCTTGGAGCCCGCGGACCAATGGCACTAGAAGAAATTACTACCTACAAGTGGCTGATTACAGGAAATGGACAAACAAGGAAGTGAAGAACGAAAAGTGAAGAGTAAAGAATTCAATAGCTTTATATCAGAAATAACAAACAAAAAAACGAAATAACAATGAAGACATTCTTTAATGTTGAAGACCTTGGCGACCTGAAAGCAGCGCTCACCGAGGCACAGGAAGTGAAAGCAAACCGTTTCGGTTATCAGGAGTTGGGCAAGAACAAAACCTTGCTGATGATATTCTTCAATAACAGCCTCCGTACCCGACTGAGTACACAGAAGGCTGCGATGAACCTGGGCATGAATGTTATCGTACTCGATGTGAATGCCGGTGCATGGAAACTGGAGACAGAGCGTGGCGTCATCATGGATGGCGACAAGAGCGAGCACCTGCTGGAGGCTATCCCAGTGATGGGTAGCTTCTGCGATTTGATCGGTGTGCGCAGCTTTGCCGGTTTGAAAGATCGTGACTACGATTATGCCGAGACCATCGTGAACCAGTTTGTAAAGTACAGCGGTCGCCCTGTCTTCGCCATGGAGACAGCCACCGTTCACCCACTCCAGGCATTCGCCGACCTCATCACCATTGAGGAGCATAAGAAGGTGGCTCGTCCTAAGGTAGTCCTGACCTGGGCTCCTCACTGCCGTGCCCTGCCTCAGGCTGTTCCGAACTCATTCGCCCAGTGGATGAACGCAGCCGATGTTGATTTCGTGGTTACTCACCCTGAGGGCTATGAGCTGGACCCTAAGTTTGTGGGCAATGCCAAGGTGGAATACGACCAGAAGAAGGCTCTGGAAGGTGCAGACTTCGTTTACGCCAAGAACTGGAGCTGTCCGGGCGTGAAAGACCCAGCACAGTATGGCGAAATCCTGAGCAAGGATATGAGCTGGACCATCGACGAGGAGCACATGAGCTGGACCAACGATGGTTGCTTCATGCACTGTCTGCCAGTACGCCGTGGACTGATTGTTACCGATGATGTCATCGAGAGCAAGAACAGTCTGGTGATTCCAGAAGCAGCCAACCGTGAGATTTCAGCCGAGGTTGTCATCAAGCGCATGCTCGAATCACTCTAAAGCAGGAAATAAGAAAAAGATAGGGGGAAGTAAAGAAAAACAAACCTTTATTTCCCTCTTTTCCGTTCTACCCAACCTGTTCCTATCCCCATTTCTCGGTATTTTCATCTTTTCATCCTGTCTATATTCTTATATCTCATATATTATCCGTACCTTTGCCGGCGAAAAAAGAAAAACAAGATGGACAAATACATAATACTATCACCAGAAGCTAAGGGGACGTTCAACGACCGCTTGAATTTTCTGTATCTGAAACTAGGTAACTATCTCGACACCGAGAAACTGGGAAATCGTACTTTGCAATATTGTAAAGTATTCCTCAGCGACGCCCAGAACCAGATAAGAGAGTTTGAGGAATCACTCCTTTATCAGGAGTTTCTTAAGGATACCCATCTTACGGTTGTGGAGCAACCTCCGCTCAACGGGAGCAAGATTTCACTTCTTATCAAGACCACAGACGATAAGACCCCTATCCTGTTCCATAGTCTTCGCCTCACTGAGGAAGAAGCGAAGGGAAAGGATTCATACGAACAGACCCGAATGCTATTCGACAAATACCTGCAACTTATCGCCGGTACAGATATGACGATGGAGCGCAACCTGGTAAGAACATGGATATACGTAACTCATATCGATGTAAACTATCAGGGAGTAGTAGAAGCGCGCAATGATGTTTTCGACCAGCAAGGTCTGACGGCAGAAAACCATTATATAGCCAGTACGGGCATCGGCGGAGCAACATCCGTACGTCATGCATCTGTAGCTATCGACTTTCTGACCGTTCCCGGCATCAGGGAAGAAGACAAGCAATATCTTCAGGCACTCAACCATCTGAATCCTACTCACGAATACGGAGTAGCCTTTGAACGGGGAACCAGCCTTTCTCTGCCCCAGAAGAAACAATACTTCATATCAGGAACAGCCAGTATAGACAAACATGGAGCGGTTGTATACGAAGGTGATATTGTAAGACAAACTGGCAGATTGCTCGAGAACATCGGTGCTTTATTGAAGGATGGCGATGCTATGATGAACGATATCCAATACTTTATCATCTACCTGCGCGACATCTCAGACTATTATACCGTAGAGCAACTGATGAATCAGTTTTATCCTCAGATACCGCATATCACCGTAGAGGCAAGAGTATGCAGACCAGGCTGGCTGATAGAAATGGAATGCATTGCAGAAAAACAAGAACAGAAATAAATGCTGATAAATGCAGGAATTTACAGCCAAAAGCTCTTCACTCTTCACCTTATGCCCTGAAACGCCCATAAACAGGGCGTTTCAAGGGGTGAAGAGCTATCAGCGACTCTTCACCCACTCTTCACCACTCTTCACCTAGGCACTAGGCATCGAGGCGTAAGAAGAAACGCAAATCCGCCGAAACAAAGAGGCGAAGAAAGGTGAAGAGTGGTGAAGAGTAGGTGAAGAGTGCCCGAATACTCTTCACCGCCCGGAATGTCGATAAACACAGGGGATTCCGAGCGAAAGGTGAAGAGTGAAGAGTATTTCTTCGTAAGCTTCGCATAAAAACGAAACAAAGGCATTGGGGATGGCTGTTCTAGGCGAACAGTCCACTAGCGGCTATAGCGCCAGTAGGCTGTCTGTGGTTTGCCTGTTAACTGTCTGTCGTAAACAGCTTATGAATTACCAATTAGGAATCTGATTAAAACAGGCAGACAATAACAGTTTCCAACATCATCAAACAGAAAAAGTATTACCTTGCCGCTATTGAGCAGCAAGGTAATTACGTACAGGATTGGCATACATCTCGAGAATTCTCTCTCTCAAGTAAGCTTCATCCTTGTTTGGAAGGTCAATTTTCGCAAGCTGACCAGCCATATATTTTTCAAACTTTGCCTTATCTTCGGCTGTATATTCAGCCTGATGAGCAGTTGAGTTTTCAAGCAAATCAAGAGCCACATAGTTGCCCGGATAGAGACGGTAGTTCTTGAATATCTGCTCATCCATGTAGGCGGCTACCTTATTATATATATCCTGCTTAGGCATATCAGGATCAAGACTGTCCAGATAATCATCAAGACATGGGGCTGCATGGTAATGAACATGACCCTTATAACCGAAGATACCGGTCTGCATGCTTACCAGGTCATCCATTGGTCCCTTCTTCCAGTCGGCATTATCGCGCTTCTGCTGGAACTCCTGTGCCTTCAGGAAATCGCATGGATCATATTCGTAACTGATAGAGAGCGGTACGAGATGGAGTTGTTTCAGGCGGTCGATAATGCTGCCCTCACCGCCCATCGACATCATCTGCAGAATACTCTTCTGGGTGCGGTCATTACTGTCCTTGGCTCTACCCTCGCGCTGGGCTATCCAGATGTTCTCGTTCTTCTCCTTGATGGCGAAATGCATATAGTCGGAGAGGCGCTTGCTCGACATCAGCATCTGTCGCATACTCAGGGCACGCTCTACGATAAACGCCTTGTTGACTCGTACCAGGTCCTTGACCCAAGGAAGAGAAAGGAGATTATCACCGATGGCTATCTCGCAAGTGGTCTTAAACCCGTTATCGATAAGAAGGACATCGAGAATGGCTGAATCGAGCACGATATCACGGTGATTACTGATGAAAGTATAATTACGGGTATTATCGAGCGATGAGCAATCCATCTCGCAGCCTGTTGCTGCCTTCTTCAGAATGCCATGAACAAAATCGTAAGCAAAAGCCAGCTGGAAATCCAGATTGGTCTTACATGCCTTCAACTTCTGGGCAATCATCTCGAAAGGTACTTGTGGATAGAGATAGGCAAGCACTTGTTTAAACTGATCGTTTGAAAGCAAACGGTCGAATACCTCTGGGAGATCTTCAGGCTCCCAAGGACGGATGGTATCAAATTCTTGAGGGATATTCATAATATATACCTATTAATATATATGGCTCTGCGAAAAAGTCGCAGAACCATATATGAGTTTGTTATTCTAGAACTGATTCTCCACAATTTCGCTGAGCACATCCTTGATATCAAGACCTGCTGCACAAACCTGCTGAGGAATGAAACTGGTAACGGTCATACCTGGAGTGGTATTGATCTCCAGCATGTTCACCTTGTCTTTACCATCCTTATCCTTAGAGATGATATAGTCGATACGGATGATACCGTTGGCATGAAGAATGTCGTAGATGCGTGATGTGGTCTTGGCTACCTCTTCTGCAGTCTCAGGAGAGAGACGGGCTGGAGTGATTTCCTGTACCTGACCGTTATACTTGGCATCGTAATCGAAGAACTCGTTGGTGGTAACCACCTCTGTAGCCGGCAGTACAACGCTCTTCTCGGCTGTCTTGTAGATACCCTGTGAAATCTCTGTTCCATCAAGGAAGCCCTCAATCATTACCTCATTGCTCTCCATGAAAGCCACACGGAGGGCTGGAGCCAGCTGGTCAGCATTCTTCACCTTGCTCACACCAAAGCTACTTCCGTCAGCAGCAGGCTTTACGAAACAAGGCATACCGATACGCTTGGCAATCTCTTCTTCATCATAAGCTTCACCGCGACGGAGCAAGATACTGTCTGCTACGTTTATACCGAAACCGCGCAGATAATTATTGAGCACATACTTATCAAAAGTCATTGCCTCTACCAGAACACCGCTTGTAGAGTATGGCAGATGGATGAGGTCGAAATAACCCTGCATCACACCATTCTCACCAGGCTGTCCGTGGATGGTGATATAAGCATAATCGAAATAGACATGCTTGCCGTTCATAACGAAAGAAAAATCGTTCTTGTCAATCTCGATAGTCTCACCATTATCCAAAGCAACATGCCAGTCGGTGCCCTTCACATCGACGAGATAAATATTGTAGCGCTCTTTATCAAAGAAAGAGTACAACCCCTGTCCTGAGCGCAATGATACATCGTGCTCAGAAGAATCACCACCACATACGATGGCTATCGTTCTCTTGCTATTTTCCATAATTACTAAATATTTTTGAATGTATCTTGTGTGGTGCCAGCGATGAAGCCGCGCCACTTTTCTATTAATTGTCTAAAATCATTTGGCCACTCACTGTCAAAATCCATCTGCTGCTTGGTTGTAGGATGCACGAAGCCGAGTGTCTTGGCATGGAGAGCCTGACGCGGACAGAGTTTGAAGCAGTTCTGGATAAATGCCTTGTAGCTGCTACTACGCTGACCTCTAAGAATCTCTGTTCCGCCATACGTTTCGTCCATAAAGAGCGGATGACCGATATGCTTCATGTGAGCACGAATCTGATGGGTACGGCCTGTTTCAAGCACACACTGCACCAAGGTGGTATAACCGAAACGCTCCAACACCTTGTAATGCGTAACCGCCGTCTTGCCTATTCCGCTGTCCGGATCGAAGACCTTCATACGGAGGCGGTTCTTCGGATCACGGCCGATATTGCCTTCTATCCGACCTTCATCTTCTACAATATTGCCCCAAACGAGCGCATTGTAACTGCGATGGGTAGTCTTGTTGAAGAACTGCTTACCCAGTGCGGTCTTTGCCGTAGGAGTTTTTGCCACAACGAGCAGTCCGCTGGTATCTTTATCGATGCGATGCACCAAGCCCACTTCCGGATCATTGGCATCAAACTCAGGCATATCCCTTAAATGCCAGGCTACCGCCTGAATCAAGGTTCCATGAAAGTTGCCCGCACCCGGATGCACCACCATACCTGCTGCCTTGTTGACCACCATCAGCTGATCGTCTTCATAAACCACATTGATAGCGATTTCTTCAGGTTTGATACTCGTTTCATGACGAGGACGGTCGAGCATCAGAGTAACCAGATCATTAGGGCGCACCTTATAGTTGCTCTTTACCGGTTTACCATTGACATGGATGAATCCGGCATCAGCAGCCTGCTGAATGCGGTTACGGCTCTGATAGGCCATCTTATCAGCCAGGTACTTATCGATGCGGACCGGATCCTGGTTGGCATCCACCTGAACCTTCCAGTGCTCATAGAGTTCATCTCCTCCTCCACCAGAAGCAGCGGTTCCTTCCTCCATCTGGAGTTCATCATCCAGTTCGTCCATATCTCCTGCATCATCAAACCCGAAGTCATCCTCTACAGGAGCATATACCTTATTATATATATAATCTAAAAATATCATTCGTATTACTATTGAATTCTTCACTTTTCATTTCTCCTACTCCACCACTTCCTTCTGGTGGTGCTCATGCGAAGGAGCAGGCTCTGTGGCTTCCGTACCAGGAACCACCTCGAAGTTGTCTTCATGAGTTTCTCCGCTCATGTCACCTTCGCCTTCCATCACATCTTCTTCGCCGTGATAAACCGGATCTACCACATCGATAGAATCATCAACGCTCCGTTTACCATTGCCAACCTGTATGACAAGCACATCATCGATAGAAACCTTATCACCAGCTACAACATGCTTACCCTTAACGAGGATACCATAAACCCAATCCTCTTCGCCAGGAATATATTCAGGTGTACCCAGTTTGAATCCCATAGCAGTAAGTTTAGCCATTGCCTCTCGCAACGAACTGTTGTCAATGACATCAGGAATGGTGATACGTGGAGAATGATCTGAATTGATGGTAACATAGATAACATGTCCCGACTTTACCACTTCTCCGAAAACCGGAGTCTGCTCCAGAATGACATCAGGCGGCAAAGAGCGGACATATCCCGTATCCGTTACAACAATTTCCAATCCCGCATCGTCGAGAATATGTGTAGCATCATCGATATTCTTATATCGAATATCCGGCACACGGATGGCCTCACCATGATGGGTATAGATATCGATGCCGTACTTGACACCGACACAGAGCAACACCAGTACCAGAATCATGGCACCGATATTCCCCCAAAGGTACTTACTCTTAAACTTATTTATAAACTCTGATGAAGTCATATATTATTTTTTTGTGCAAAGATACAAGTATTTGGGGGAAGAACAAAATAAAAAGGAAAGTTTTTGCACTCTCACCACCTATTTTATGATATAAAAACAAAACATCTTTGTTCCCAAAAGAGCAATCTCAGAAAAGAAAGGGGCGTTATAAACAACAAAAAGCAGCAAAGAATACCTCCTTGCTGCTTTTAATGTCATCGTCAACAGACGAATCTTTCCTCGGAATTACTTTCCGTGGTGCTCGTCAGATACAGTTAACTTCTTACGGCCATGAGCACGGCGAGAAGCCAATACGCGACGACCATTCTTAGTTGCCATACGCTCACGGAAACCATGCTTGTTTACGCGACGACGATTGTGAGGCTGAAATGTTCTTTTCATTTTTCTTATTTATTTTTTAATTAATATTCTTCACAAAAGTGCAAAACACGCCCTTTTTGGGCTGCAAAATTACGCATATTTTCTGAAATAACCAAGAAAACTACCAAATTTAGCTTAAATATTTATGTTTTTTTCGATATTTCCTTTGATTTTTCATGTTTTTGCCGTAACTTTGCACTCGATTTTGAGATTATTATAATAACATTCAAGATAAACAAGAAATGATTAATTCACAGGAAATTAAGATTGGTACTTGCATCCGCATGGATGGCAAAGTATGGGTTTGCATCGACTTTCAGCACAGAAAGCCAGGTAAAGGTAACACCGTAATGAACACAAAATTGAAGAATGTTGCCGACGGTCGTGTGTTGGAGCGTACATTCCAGGTAGGTTTCAAATTGGAGGATGTTCGCGTTGAGCGCCGTCCTTACCAGTACCTCTACGAGGACGCTACTGGTTGCATCTTCATGAACCAGGAGACTTTCGAGCAGGTGCCTATCGCTAAGGAGAACGTTACTGGTGGCCAGTACATGAAGGAGGGTGACGTTGTTGAGGTTGTTACTGATACAACTGATGGTACTATCCTCTTGGCTGAAATGCCAGTGAAGACTACTTTGAAGATTACTCACTCTGAGCCAGGTGTAAAGGGTAATACTGCTACCAACGCTACAAAGCCAGCTACATTGGAGACTGGTGCTGAGGTTCGTGTTCCTTTGTTCGTCAACGAAGGCGAGACTATCCAGATCGATACCCGTGACGGTAGCTACCTCGGTCGTGTAAGCGAGTAATACATCCTCCAACAGGAAGATTGTGCTCTTATTGAGTAAAACTAACCCTTAATAGTAAGAAGAATGAAATATTCCATCATAGTACCTGTATTTAATCGTCCTGATGAAGTGGACGAACTTTTAGAGAGTCTGACTCATCAATCAGAGAAAGACTTCGAAGTTGTCATCGTTGAGGATGGCTCACAAACTCCCTGCGAGGAGGTGTGCAAGCGATATGAGCACATGATGGATATACATTATTACTATAAGGAGAACTCTGGTCCGGGCCAGAGTCGCAACTATGGTGCCGAGCGCGCCAAGGGTGAGTATCTTCTGATACTCGACAGCGACGTGGTCTTGCCAGAGGGCTATCTGAAGGCTGTAAGTGATGAGTTGAGCCGTGAGCCAGCCGATGCTTTCGGCGGTCCCGACAAGGCGCACTCATCATTTACAGATACTCAGAAAGCCATTTCTTATTCCATGACTTCTTTCTTTACCACCGGTGGCATCCGTGGCGGAAAGAAGAAGATGGATAAGTTCTATCCCCGTTCATTCAACATGGGCATCCGCAGGGATGTTTATCTCAGGTTGAATGGCTTTTCTAACATGCGTTTCGGTGAAGACATTGATTTCTCTATCCGTATCTTCAAGGCAGGCTGCCGTTGCCGTCTGTTCCCTGAAGCATGGGTTTGGCATAAGCGCCGCACCGACTTCCGCAAGTTCTGGCGACAGGTCTACAACAGTGGCATCGCCCGCATCAATCTCTACAAGAAATATCCAGAGAGTCTCAAACTCGTGCATCTCCTTCCTATGGTCTTCACCGTGGGCGTAATAGGCACGCTGCTTCTGCTCTTCTTCGGCTTCCTGCCATACATGCTTGGCACCGTTCACGTATTCCCAACCTTAGGCAATGCGATGGCAGCATTGGGCTGCATCGGTCTCGCCGGCATCATTCTCTATACCATCGCACTGTTTATCGACAGCAGCAGAGAGAATCACAGCGTGAAGATAGGCTTGCTGAGCATTCGCGCTGCCTTCACACAGCTGATGGGTTACGGATGCGGATTTCTTTCTGCATGGTGGAAGAGATGCGTACGGGGACAGAGCGAATTCAGCGCATACAACAAGACTTTCTACAAATAAGACTTCCCCGCCAAAAGAGAAGCCAATCATAATCTACTAATCAGTTATTATTATGGCAGAGAAACTAACCATTGCCAATTGGGCAGAAGAAGACAAGCCTCGCGAGAAACTGGAGCGCTTGGGAGCCTCAGCTTTATCCAATGCCGAGCTCTTAGGTATTCTGATTGGTTCGGGATCTACTGACGAAAGTGCCGTAGACCTGATGAAACGCATTCTGAAGGATTGCGACAACAACCTGAACCAGCTAGGAAAGAAGTCCATCAGAGAACTGACGCAATATAAAGGAATGGGACCCGCCAAAGCCATCACCATCCTTGCTGCCTGCGAACTGGGCAAGCGTCGTGCTCTTGATAAGATTGGCACACGTCCCGACTTAGGCTCATCCCTTGCCATCTACAACTATATGCTTCCAAAGATGCAAGATTTAGATACAGAGGAAGCATGGCTCCTGATGATGAACCAGAACTTCAAGCTCATCAAAGCGAGCTGCATCTCAAAAGGCGGCATTACAGAAACGGCAACCGATATCCGTCTTATCATCAAAGAAGCGGTGCTCAACAACGCTACCATTATCGCCTTCTGCCACAATCATCCCAGCAACAATCCTCAGCCAAGCAAAGCCGATGATGTACTTACCCAGAAGATTGCCAAAGCCTGCGAAATCATGCGCCTCTTCTTTATGGACCATGTCATCATAACCGATGGTGCCTTTTATTCATATCACGATAAAGGTAAATTGTAGTCTATTTGGGGTATATTAGACCTTCTGCAAGAAAAAAACAGCTTTTCTCTTTGTTTTGTCTGCAATAATTGTTATCTTTGTAGGCAAAAACAAAGATTATTATGACACAAGAAGAAAAGACAAAGATAGAAGAAAAGATCGTAGATGTGCTCAAGACCGTTTACGACCCAGAGATTCCTGTCAACATCTGGGACCTAGGTATGATTTATAAAATAGATGTGAAGGACGATGCCACCGTAGAACTCGACATGACCTTCACAGCCCCTTCATGCCCTGCTGCCGACTTCATCCTGGAGGATGTAAGAAGCAAAGTAGACAGTGTAGAAGGCGTAAAATCTGCCAATGTGAACCTGGTATTCGAACCGGCTTGGGATCAGAGTATGATGAGCGAGGAAGCTCGCGTAGAACTCGGCTTTGAATAAAGACAAAGCCGTTGAATTCTTCACTCATCATTCTTCACTTTTCACTTAAAAAGAATCGCTTATGAAAAATGTATATTTCCTCTCAGATGCGCACCTTGGCTCATTAGCCATTCCGCATGCCCGCATGCAAGAACGCCGCCTGGTTCGTTTTCTGGACAGCATCAAGACGAAGGCTGCTGCAGTTTATCTTCTGGGTGACATGTTTGACTTCTGGAACGAATATAAATATGTCGTACCAAAAGGCTACACACGCTTCTTAGGCAAACTCTCTGAGTTGACCGATATGGGAGTGGAAGTACATTTCTTTACGGGTAACCACGACCTTTGGACCTATGGCTACCTGGAGGAAGAGTGTGGCGTCACCGTACATTACAAGCCTCAGACCGTAGAGATATACGATAAAGTATTCTATCTGGCACATGGAGACGGACTGGGTGACCCAGACAAGAAATTCAAGTTCCTGAAAAGAATGTTCCAGAACCATACTTGCCAACGCCTACTGAACGCCATCCATCCTCGCTGGGGAATGGCTTTGGGTCTGAACTGGGCTAAGCATAGCCGACTGAAACGTGCTGACGGAAAGGAAGAGCCTTATATGGGCGAAAAGAAGGAGTTCCTGGTGCGCTTTGCCAAACAGTATATGCAAAGCCACAAGGATATAGATTACTTCATGTTCGGCCATCGCCACATCGAACTGGATCTGATGTTGAGCAAAAAGACCCGACTGATGATTCTGGGCGACTGGATATGGCAGTTCACCTACGCCGTGTTTGATGGCGAACACATGTTTATGGAAGAATATGTGGAAGGCGAAAGCCAACCGTAATAAATAGTTGATAGTTAATAGTTGATAGTTTATAGCAGGAACCGCTTTTAGCCAGATTGCCCTATAAACTATTAACTATCAACTAAACTTTTATCTCTGTATGCGACCTCCTGAAGAAGTCATGTTATTGATGATTTCCTCTTCTGTAACCAGATTCTGATCACCCGGAACCGTATTTTTTATTGCGCTTGCTGACAGTGAGAAATCCAGGCAATACTGGTTCTTGTCGCCCCACTTCTGATGGGCATGAATATAGGCAGCAATAAAGGCATCACCTACACCCATCGGGTCAACAATCGGCTCAATATCATAGATTCTTGTAGTATAGAGCTGATCTTCCACTGCATCATAGAGCAAGCCGCTCAAGGTATGATGACTGCTGGCAATCTGATTTCTTACCGCCATCACCATCTTCTTACACTTAGGAAAGAGCTGATGCATCTTGCGGAAATACTCCAGATAAGCCTCCTTGTCTATCTCATAGTCTGCATCCAAAGCCTCGAAAGGAATATGAGGCACACCGCTGGCTACCTCCCACTCATTCTGGTCACCAAAGATGATGTCGCTATACTGCATCATCTGGAATAGCACATCATGAGGCTCCAGACCATATCCCCAGAGATTCTTACGGTAATTAATGTCGCAGGAAATGGTCAACCCGTCAGAAACAGCAAGTTTGATGGCATCCATAGTTGACTCCATCGCATCGCGGCTGATAGCACAGGTAATGCCGGAGCAATGGAATACAGCTGCATCAGCCAGCACCTTTTCCCATTTCACCATTCCGCGCTTCAGCGTATAGAAAGAAGAATTCTTGCGGTCGTAAACCACACGGGAATTGCGCATAGCTACAGCTTCCTCGAAATAATAAGTTCCGAGACGTTCGCCGCCACGCACAACATGAGAAACATTCAGACCGTACTCTCTGAGATGCATCAACGCCGCCTCACCCATCTCACCGTATGGCACACGGGTTACATACTCTACATTATCGCCTAAATAAGCCAAAGAGATGGCTGCATTAGCCTCACTGCCACCATAATTGCCAAACATATGATGTCCCTGAAACAAACGTTGATAACCAGGCTTAGAAATCCTAAGCAATATTTCTCCGAAAGTTACAATCTTTGTTTTCATAATTCTAAAAATTTAAAAAGGTGAAGACCATTCACTTATGTTTCTAGTCTTCACCTTATTATATATAGCGTATGATTACTTGTTAGCAACCAACTCCATTGTATCGCGAGCGATAACAATCTCCTCGTCGGTAGGAACTACTACTACCTTCACCTTACTGTCGTCAGTAGAGATGATAGCTTCCTCACCACGAACCTTGTCATTAACTTCCTTGTTAATCTTGATGCCAAGATACTCCAGGTTCTTGCAAGCTTCCTCGCGCAGATCGGTCTGGTTCTCACCAACACCAGCAGTAAATACGATTGCGTCAACGCCACCCATAGCTGCAGTGTAAGCACCAATGTACTTCTTGATGCGATACTCATACATACGGAGAGCCAACTGAGCCTTCTCGTTACCCTCGTTAGCTGCCTTTTCGATGTCGCGCATATCAGAAGAAATACCTGTAATACCGAGCACACCACTCTTCTTGTTCAGGAAGTCAGCCATTTCCTGTGGCTTCATGTTCAACTTCTCCATCAAGTAGGTAACGGCAGAAGCATCGATGTCACCACAACGTGAACCCATCATCAAACCAGCCAATGGGGTCAAGCCCATTGAAGTATCCAATACCTTACCATTCAATACAGCAGCTACAGAGCCACCGTTACCGATGTGGCAAGTGATAATCTTAGAGTTGTTCTGGTCGAGACCGAGAATCTCGCAAACACGCTTAGAAACATAGCGGTGAGATGTTCCGTGGAAACCATAACGGCGTACGTGATACTTCTCGTACAACTCGTAAGGAATTGCATAGAGGTAAGCGTAGTCAGGCATTGTGCTGTGGAATGCGTTGTCGAATACGCAAACCTGAGGAGTGCCAGGCATCAATGAGTCAACGGCACGGATACCCTTCAGGTGACCTGCGTTGTGAACAGGAGCGAGGTCGCAAAGTTCCTCGATACCATCCTCTACGCTCTTGTCAACGATAACGCTCTCCTTGAACTTGTCACCACCCTGTACGACACGGTGTCCTACAGCGTCGATTTCCTTCAAATCCTTGATAGCGCCGATTTCCGGGTCGAGCAAGCACTTGAACACGAAGTTTACACCTTCCTTGTGGTCAGGCATGTCGTGCATGATCTGCTTCTTCTCGCCGTTAGGCAATTTCACCTTGATGAAAGCGTTATCAAGACCGATACGCTCTACACCACCCTGTGCCAATACAGACTCATCGTCCATATTATATAATTTGTACTTGATAGATGAACTACCACAGTTCAGAACCAATACTTTCATAATGTTAAATGTTGAATGTTAAATGTTGAATGTTGAATTAAGCCTTCTTAGCGTCCTGTGCCTGGCAAGCTGTGATAGCTACCATGTAGTAGATGTCATCTACAGAGCAACCACGAGAGAGGTCGTTTACAGGACGGGCAATACCCTGAAGGATAGGACCGATAGCGATGGCACCACCCAAGCGCTGAACGAGCTTGTAGCCGATGTTACCAACCTCGAGGTTAGGAACTACCAATACGTTAGCCTTACCAGCTACGTCAGAATCTGGAGCCTTCTTGGCAGCTACCTCAGGAACGAGGGCTGCATCTGCCTGAAGTTCACCATCGAGATGAAGCTCTGGGAACTTCTCCTTAGCAATAGCTACGGCATCCTTTACCTTGTCAATGATATAAACGCTCTTGCCAGTCTCCTTGTTGATAGCATCCTTTGCGCTACCCTTTGTAGAGAAGCTCAACATGGCAATCTGTGGATCAGTAATACCTGCCACTGACTGAGCTGTATGAGCTGTAGTATAGGCAATCTGAGCAAGCTGGTCTGCTGTAGGGTTTGGAGTTACAGCAACGTCACCCATTACTACAATGCCATCCTGACCATACTGTTTCTGGTCTGTGATGAGCAACATAGCACCACTTACGCAAGTGATACCTGGAGTGCACTTGATAATCTGAAGAGCTGGACGAAGTGTATCGCCAGTAGTGCTCAACGCACCAGAAATCTGACCGTCAGCGCCCTCAGTCTTGATAATCATACAACCGAGATAGAGGTTGTTCTTAGTTACGAGTTCACGAGCCTGCTCTACGGTCATGCCCTTCTTCTTGCGAAGTTCAGCGAGCTTCTCAGCATACTCCTCAGTCTTAGGGTTGTTTTGTGGATCAACGATAGTAGCCTTGTCGATGTTGTTAAGACCCCACTGAGCAGCGAGATTCTTAATATTGGCAGGGTTACCGATGAGGATGATGTCTGCGAGATCATCAGCCAAAACTTTATCGGCTGCTTTCAATGTACGCTCCTCTTCTGCTTCAGGGAGCACGATGCGCTGCTTGTCAGCTTTAGCGCGAGCTACGATTTGCTGTAATAAATCCATTTTACTTTTTAATATTTTATATATTTTGTTGTTTCCTAAGTAGATCTGTCAAAGTGTTAGGCGATGTTATCTTGTTTTTCGCCTTTTTGCCACATCGACTTTGCAAAAGTACACATTTTCTTTGAAATAGCAGCGATTAAAATGTGTAAAAAAAGCTAAATCGGGAGATTATTCATATCGTAAAGGTTTACGTAGCAGGAAAAGTGAAGAATTCTTCGTTCTTCACTCTTCACTATTATAACATTTCCTGAGTGAGGATGCTTTCCAATTCCTCGGCAGAGAGTCGGAGCTTGAACTCGCCCTTGATGGCCACGCTGATTCGTCCGGTTTCCTCAGATACGATGACGGCGATAGCATCACTGCTCTGAGAAATTCCGAGGGCTGCACGGTGGCGGAGTCCCAGTTCTTTCGGAATATCGAGGTTATGACTCACAGGCAGAATACATCCGGCAGCCATGATGCGCTTATTGCTCACCACCATGGCTCCATCATGAAGCGGCGAATTCTTGAAGAAGATGTTCTCTATCAGCCGCTGGTTAATCTTGGCGTCTATCTCCTCGCCCGTATCCATGATGTCCTTCAGTGGAACGCCCCGCTCTATAACGATAAGAGCACCTACGTATTTCTTCGCCATACTCATACACGCCATAACAATCGGCATGATGGTCTCCTTGTTAGCCTCCTTCTGGCTCTCCTTGCTGGAGTGGAAGAAGCGAACCAGCCGGCGCATACCTTTCTGCGAACCTATCTCATAGAGGAATCTGCGGATATCCTCCTGGAAGATGACGATGAGGGCGATGACTCCCACACTCACCAGTTTATCTAGGATAGAACCCAGCAGGCGCATTTCCAGTATCTGACTCACAAAGAGCCAGATAAGCACGAAGAGCATGATGCCCACGAAGATGTTCAGTGAGCGCGATTCCTTCATCAGACGATAAACATAGAACAGCAGCGAGGCTACCAGGAGAATATCGAGAAAGTCTTTGATTCCAAATTCTATCATGTGCGTCCCTCCTTCATTGCTTCTACAATCTTGACGGCCTCAGCAGCTTCTTTCACATCGTGAACCCTGAGGATGCTTGCGCCCTTCATCAGGGCGATGGTGTCGAGCACGGAAGTTCCGTTGAGCGATGTCGTAGCATCTCCACCCAACAGCTTATATATCATAGTTTTACGAGAGATTCCTACCAAAACCGGAAGTTCCATCACGTTCAACTTCTCCATCTCATTATAAATCTGATAGTTCTGGATGAGATTCTTGCCGAAGCCGAAACCCGGGTCGAGGATGATATCCTTGGCTCCCAGGTCGCGCAACTGCTGCACCTCTTTGGCAAAGCCCTTCATCATCGCTTCGAGCGTTGGCTGCACCGACAGTAATATATAAGGTACCTTCAGTTCGCCCACCACCCGGAACATTTCAGGATATTCCTCCTGTCTCTGCTCCAGCGGCACAAAGGTGATGCCTGTGATTCCACCTTCTGATACATCGTTGATGATGTCAGCTCCCCACTCCTCGATACACTTGCGTGCCAAGGTTGGGCGATAGGTATCTACGGAGACGGCAGCATCCGGTTGCTCTCTGCGAACGATGTCGAGAGCGAACTTCAGGCGTCTTCCCTCCTCCTCTTCCGATACTTCATCGGCACCGGGACGGGTGGAGAAAGCACCCACATCGATGATGCTTCCACCTTCTTCTATAATCTGATTAGCTCTCTGAGCTATCTCCATTTCTGTCTGTTTTCTACTGCCAGAGTAGAAACTGTCGGGCGTAACGTTCAGGATGCCCATCACCTGAGGGGTACTCAAATCCATCAAGCGCCCCTTGATATTGATTGTATATTCCATCGGATTACAATTCTTTAAGCCACTTTTTCCCTGGCTTTGTGTAAGTCCAGGCAAGAAAGCTTCCACCTATGATTGTTCCAACCACAAAGAAAAACAATAGTCCATTGTAAACTTCCATAGCTTAATATTCTACAATTCTTTAAGCCACTTTTCACCCGACTTAGTATAAGTCCAAGCTATAAAACCAAGACCGAAAATCGAGCATACTAAAAAGAACAATGCCAAATAGCTCATAATACTACAATTCTTTAAGCCACTTTTCTCCTGACTTTGTATAACTCCAAGCTATAAGAGCAATAATAACAATAGAAGTTATCATAAAAAATAACGCTAAATAACTCATAAATCCTAATATTTTAAAATTCTATTGGCGAAGTATGCAGAGCCTGCTGTTGCAACTGCGCCAAAAACTAATACGGAAATATCACCTGATGAAGCCGTTCCATGTAAAAACGGCAACACGCCTCCAACCCCAGTTCCCGTAAATATCAACTGGGATAGATTATAGAAATAGCCTGCCAGCTTTTCCTTCCTTACTTTCGTTTTATCTTTTTCATCTCTACTACCCATAAAGAGCCTCACTTTCTAAAGATTCATCGAATATTTCTGCAAAAATAGAAAGAATATTCGAGATTACCATCATTTTTTGGGAAAATTGTTTGTTATGTCCATAATTTAGATTACTTTTGCACTCAAAATAACAGTTATAGACTATGGATATTTCAGAACTCTATCAGATTTACCAAGCGCACCCAGTGATTACCACTGACAGCCGCGACTGCCCAGAGGGCAGCATCTTCCTGGCTTTGAAGGGCGCATCGTTTGATGGCAACAAGTTTGCCGACATGGCTTTGGAGAAAGGCTGTGCCTATGTGATTGTTGATGAAAAAGAGTATGCCAAGGAAGGCGACGAGCGCTACATCCTCGTAGAGGATTGCCTCACCACCTTCAAGGAACTAGCCCGTGAGCATCGCCGCCACTTCGATATTCCTGTAGTAGGAATCACCGGAACCAACGGCAAGACCACCACCAAGGAACTCGTCTCTGCTGTTCTCGGCGAGAAGTTCAACGTGATGTTCACCCAGGGCAACTTCAATAATGACGTAGGCGTACCAAAGACGCTCTTCCGTCTCTCTCCGGAAAACGAGATTGCTGTTGTAGAGATGGGTGCTTCCCATCCTGGTGACATCCGAAAACTCGTGGAATACGTGGAGCCAACCTGCGGTATGATTACCAACGTAGGCCGTGCCCACCTGCAGGGATTCGGCAGTTTCGAAGGCGTGAAGAAGACCAAGGGAGAGCTCTATGATTACCTCGCAGCCAACGATGCCCTCGTCTTCATCAATGCAGACAACGAGCATCTGATGCAGATGGCCGAGCAGCGCAACATCAACCGCCTCATCACCTACGGCAAGGACGAAAACTGCGATGTATGGGGAGAAGTCATCTCCTGCGCTCCTTTCCTGAAGTTCCGCTGGCGCACCGAGAGTTTCGACTGGCATGAGGTTCAAACCCATCTCATCGGCTCTTACAATATCGACAACATGCTTGCCGCCATCACCATCGGTCTTCATTTCGATGTGAAGCCTCAGCAGATAGATCATGCCCTGGAGAACTACATCCCAAGCAACAACCGTTCGCAATTGGAAGAGACGGCGCACAACAAGCTGGTGGTAGATGCCTACAATGCCAACCCATCGAGCATGGCAGCCGCCATCGAGAACTTCCACGTGATGGATGTGCCTCATAAGATGGCAATTCTCGGACAGATGGGCGAACTCGGCGAAGTGAGCCACGAGGAGCACCAGAAGGTAGTAGACCAGTTGCAGGCAGCCGGTCTGGAGAATGTATGGCTGGTAGGCGATGAATTCAAGGATATTCCATGCAGCTACCGCAAGTTCCAGAATGTAGAGGAAGTGAAGGAAGCACTCAAGGCAAACCAGCCTCACGACCATTACATCCTCATCAAGGGCAGCAACAGCGTGAAGCTCTTCCAGCTTCCGGAGTTGTTATAAACGGTTATTATCGTACAACTAAAAGGTGTGTAGTTGTACGATTATAGGGTGTTGCCACTAGGCTCGGCAGATGTGCTGACTGCAGTCGGCAGACCTGCTGACTAGGCTCAGCAGAGCTGCTGAGCCTAGTGGGAATCTCTTAGAAACAGCCTCCTTGAACCTGATATTCCGACTTCTTGAACCTGAGCAAACGTATTCTTTCACTTGCTCAGTCGTATCCTTGTGCTTGTTCAGTCATATCCGTGTGCTTGCTCTGTCATATCCGTGTGCTTGCTCAGTCGTATCTGTAGACTTACTCAGACGTATCTTTTACTTACTCAACCAGCTCGCAAGCTCAACTCCAAAAACTTGTCACATAATTGATAAACGCCTTCATCTTGCGTGATAAAGTCTCTGTCCAGTAAGGTCTTGACTGCTCCTTGCACGGTGCTTGCACCAAGATGATACTTCTGCAAAAACTCTTGCGACATTAGGGAAGAAGGCTTATCTTCCTGAGCAATGGCTATGAGAAGCTGTTTCTGCTTGGCTGTAAGCTGATACAGCAAGGCCTGATAGGCAAAGCGTTGCTGGGAAAGGATGCCATCAATACCCATTCTGACATCATCTTCCTGCAACAAAGACTTATCAGATATAGAAGTATAAAGCATATTGAGAACATACTGAATATACCAGGTAATGCCATCGAAATGATGATATAAATAGGTAAAAGCCGCTGCACTTATCTCTTTATTGTTCCTGGCAAGATGGTGATTGGCAAATTCCAGGTAAGTATGCTCATTGATTGCCTCCAACCCCATGATACTCGAACTATGATAGAACGGGCGTGACTGGGAAGTAAACATCAATGCCATCATATAGCGCTTGGAGCCAGAAAAGACAAAGTTTGCATTGTGGCAATTCTGTATTCGCTTACGCAAGGTTGCCTCAACGGTTTTCTCTGGATAGTTTGCAACTGTCTGAAACTCATCTATCGCCACCAGACAAGGTTTATCTGCCTGTTCGAGATAAGCGAAGATCTCATCCAGCGTAATATCCGGAGCCTGAATATCTCCCAAACCAACACTCCACTCCGGATTTCCATTGATGTCAAAAGAGATAGTTGACTTCAGAGACTGGAGCATATTCAGGAAAAATTCCCATACTTTCCTGCCCTTTGGCTTGAGTGCCGTCAGGATTCCCTTGCCCAGCGCATAGACGAATTCGTTAAAATTCTTCGTATCATAAATATCAATATAGATGCAATGATACTGCTCACGGATGTTTTCCTGCTGAAAACAATTATAAATCAGTCCCGACTTACCCAGACGTCTTGGCGCAATCAACGCGACATTGCACCGATTGGTCAAATGGCGGGTAAGAAGAGCTGTTTCCTCTACCCTATCACAGAAATATTCCGGCGAAAGATAGCCTTCAATAATAAAAGGATTTAACTGTA
Source organism: Segatella sp. (assembly GCF_977051555.1). Lineage (NCBI taxonomy): Bacteria > Pseudomonadati > Bacteroidota > Bacteroidia > Bacteroidales > Prevotellaceae > Segatella > Segatella sp. The sequence continues at coordinate 45,087 of NZ_CDRSSE010000002.1, read as the reverse complement.
CCATAAGCATTTACATCATTATGAATTTTACGTAACGAAGATTTCATAATGCAAAGATACGATGAATATTTGTAAACAGCAAACATTTATCGGAAAAAAGTATCTGACATTCAAAAAAAAGTATCTTAGGATACTTTTCTATATAGCATCATGCATCTATGAAGCCTATTCGTGTCCACTTTGGGAAGCTGCTACAACATTCATGTCTAATATGCATTTTAGCAAAGTTTAAAGGGCAACAAAATGCATTTTAGCAAAGTTTGAAGGATAAAAATATGCATTTTAGCAAAGTTTGAAGGACAAAAATATGCATTTTAGCAAAGTATAAGAATGGTAACCAGCTGGTATTAAAGACTTTATTGCACTTTTACAATCAAAATAAGAAATAATCCTCAAATAGAGCTATTATGGTAGATGAAAAAGTGATAAAAAAAGTATCTTAGGATACTTGCTCATGTATCTTAAGATACTTGGCAATGTATCCTAAGATACTTTGCAATATAACTTCATGTGCCAATGAAGCCTGTTTCATCGGCCAACGAAATAAGTTTCATCTCAGGATGAAGCTTACTTGCTGCACATTCCCAGAAAATACTTATGAATCTCCAGACTTTCGTTCAGTTCAGGATGGAAGGCGGTAACCAGCTGGTTGCCCTGGCGGGCAGCCACAATCTTGCCATCTACCTCAGCCAGAACCTCAGCATCTCCCCATACCTCTTTAATATAAGGAGCACGGATGAAAGTCATAGGGATATTTCCCTCGATACCCTTCATCGGAGCCTCGATGTAGAAACTGCCCAACTGGCGACCGTAGGCATTTCTCAAAGCCGTGATGTCCATCGAAGCAATGCGATGACTTGGCTCGCCCTCTATCTTCTTGGCAAGAAGAATCAATCCGGCACAGGTACCATAAACTGGCAAGCCGGCAGCAATCGCCTCCTTCACAGGCTCCATCAATCCCAGTTCATTCAAGAGTTTCGCCTGAGTGGTACTCTCACCACCCGGAATAATCAAGCCATCCTTAGGCTGGTCCCAATCCTTCAACTGGCGAACCTCAAAACTATCCACGCCCAATTGAGCCAGTTTCTGTCTGTGCTCAGCAAAAGCGCCTTGTAAAGCTAATACTGCTATTCTCATTACTTACCTCTTTCAGCCATGAGCAAAGCAATCTCCTGCTCATTGATACCTACCATTGCCTCGCCGAGGTCCTCGCTCAACTCAGCCAGCATCTTAGGGTCGTTGTAATTGGTAACAGCCTTCACGATAGCCTGGGCACGCTTAGCAGGGTTACCGCTCTTGAAGATACCAGAACCTACGAATACACCCTCAGCACCGAGCTGCATCATCAGGGCCGCATCAGCTGGAGTAGCCACACCACCGGCAGCAAAGTTAACTACTGGCAACTTGCCGTTCTCGTGAACATACTTCACCAGGTCGTAAGGAGCCTGCAACTGCTTGGCAGCCTCATAAAGCTCATCCTCGCTCATAGAAACCAAGCGGCGGATTTCGCTCTGCATCATACGCATGTGGGTAACAGCCTGAACTACATCACCTGTTCCTGGCTCACCCTTGGTACGAATCATGGTAGCACCCTCAGCGATACGGCGGAGTGCCTCGCCCAGGTTCTTGGCGCCACAAACGAATGGCACGTCGAACTGAGTCTTGTCGATGTGATAAACATTATCAGCTGGAGAGAGCACCTCGCTCTCGTCGATATAGTCGATTTCGATAGCCTGAAGAATCTGAGCCTCAGCGAAGTGACCGATGCGGCACTTAGCCATTACAGGGATAGAAACAGCCTCCTGGATACCTTTGATCATCTTAGGGTCGCTCATACGAGAAACACCACCTGCTGCACGGATATCAGCTGGAATACGTTCCAACGCCATTACTGCGCATGCACCTGCTGCCTCTGCGATTTTTGCCTGTTCTGGAGTTGTTACGTCCATAATCACACCACCCTTGAGCATCTGAGCCAAGTTGCGGTTCAATTCTTGTCTATTTTCTGCCATAATTCTTATATTTTTATTTAATTACGGCTGCAAAGGAAACATTTTTCAACGAAATAGCCGAAAAAAGTTCCATTTTCTGCAAACATTGAGTCATTTTGTATAAAGGATGATTCGCAAATATATAAGAGATATTCCTGAATATATAAAGCAGTACACAAATTGCGCTGCAAAGAGAAACCGAGAGGAGTTCACCTTCTGAACTTCTATATTTTTTGTATCTTAGCGAAAAATTTCGTAACGAAAAATTTCGATTATGGAATATAGAAGACCCATTCTTCAGGAAATGGATACTCAAGAATATGATTGAGTAAGATTATATACAGAGAAATCGCCAGCGAAGCCTTTCTACAGCATCGCTGGCGATTCTGCAAGAGAGATTTATCTATGTTTCAACAAAAAAACTCGCTCCAAATTGGACTTTGATAGGATATCAAGAAGTTTCAACTCTATATTATTTGATTCTTTTTATTCCATCTCAAACGCATTTTAGTTTCCCAATTCCAACTGATTCTTCACAAGATTATAATATGCCCCTCGCTTGGCGGTTAAAGATTCATGGTTGCCAACCTCAACCACCTTTCCCTGGTCAAGAACTACGATTTGGTCGGCATTCTTTACGGTACTCAGGCGATGAGCAACAATCACAACCGTCTTGCCTTGATAGAACTTATCCAGGTTCTCCACGATATTACGCTCATTGTTGGCATCTAGCGAGTTGGTTGCCTCGTCCAGGAAGATATAGTCTGGGTTCTTATAAACAGCTCTCGCTATCAGGATGCGCTGCTTCTGTCCCTGGCTCTGTCCCACGCCATCACGCCCAATCTTGGTGTTGAACTTCAGCGGCAAGGCCATCACATAATCCCTGATGCAAGCTATCTCAGCAGCTTTCATCAAACGGGCTTCATCTATTTCTGCATCATCCACAGCTATGTTGCGCCCGATGCTCTCCGAGAAGATGACACCCTCCTGCATCACCACGCCACACTGCCTGCGCCACCATTTCCTGTTGAGCTGATTGATGTCGGTATTGCCAATGGTGATTTTTCCTTCCAGCACCGGGTAGTACCCCAGCATCAATCGGATGAGCGTGGTCTTTCCGCTGCCCGAAGCTCCCACTATCGCCGTCACCTTGCCTTGAGGAATATGAATATCCACCCCATCTATTGTCTTTCTGAGGGCATGAGGATCATACTTGAACAGGATGTTGCTGATATGGATACCATCCTCAGGATGTTCAAGACCTGTTAGCAAGCCCTCCTTTCCGTTCTCATCATCCATCTGATGAATCTCATTGATTCGTTCCAGACTGATTTTCACATCCTGAACGGAATAGAAGAAGTTCATCAGCTGTTCCACCGGCGAGTTGAGCTGTCCGATGATATATTGCACGGCGAGCATCATACCCAAGGTCATGTGCCCTTGGATTACCGCCGTAGCGGCAACCACCGTCACAACGATATTCTTCACCTCATTGATAAAAATACTTCCTGCCTCCTGGGTCTGCTGTAGTTTTAGAGATTTCTGCTGCACCCTGAAAAGATTCACCTGTGTCTCCTCCCACTCCTTCCGCTTGCGCTGCTCGCAATCCTGCAACTTGATTTCCTGCATCGAAGTGATGAACTCGTATGTCCTGTTGTTATTGATGGCCTGCTGCTCGAAGAGTTCATAATCGAGCACCTTTCTTCGACGCAGGAAGAGAGCCATCCATCCTCCATACAGGATGCTGCCCAATAAGAAGATGACAAACACCACCTTATTATATATAAAAAGCACTACCGAGAACACCACGAAGGTAAGCATGGCAAAGGTGATGTTGAGCGTCTGCTGAGTGAGGAAGTTGTTCACACGGCTATGGTCGCTCATCCTTTGCATCAAGTCGCCCATCAGTTTGGTGTCGAAGAACGACATCGGCAGTTTCAGCAGTTTGATGAAGAAATCGCTCACCAGGGAGATGTTGATACGCATGGAGATGCGAAGCAGGAACCATCGGCGGGCAAAGTCTATCGCTGTTCGGCTGATGGTGAGCATCAACTGGCCCAAGAGAATGAGCCAGATGAATCCAATGTCTTGGTTCTTGATACCGACATCCACGATGGATTGGGTAAGGAACGGCAACACCAGCTGCAGGGCACTGCCCGCAAGCAGTCCCAAGACTATCCAGGAAAATGCCTTGCGGTATTTCTTGAAATATCTGAAAAGAAACTTGAAGGAACGCTTCTCCTTCTGTCTATCTTCTCCTTCCATCTGATAGGTGAAGAAGGCAGGAGTAGTCTCGAAGAACATGGCGATGCCCTTGTCCTCGTCATTAGAGCGAGTGCTTATCCAATGCCGCCTGAATTCTTCAAGATTATAAGTTGTCTTTCCCTTGCCAGGGTCTGCGATATAGAATTTCTTGCCCTTCTTCATCTTATATAATACCACGAAATGGTTCTGGTTCCAATGAAGGATGCAAGGGAGCGGAGTCTCGCTAAGTTCCTCTATTGTAGCCCTAGCCGAAACCGTTTGAAATCCCAATATTCTTGCAGCCTCATTGATGCCCAGCATGGAGACACCTTCCGTTGTTGCAAAGCAAATCTTCGACAGAGAGTCCAAAGAGTATTCCCTGCCGAAATATCTACATATCATCTGCAAGCAGGTGATACCGCATTGCATGCTGTCATGCTGATGTTCTATCTTTATATGTGCCATTACTAAAAATAAAAAAATATAGACATTAATATTGTTCTACCTCGCAACTGATACTCCTTGCTCGTACGGGGCACCCCTGAATAAACGGTATTGCCGTAGGTGCCCTGATTGAAAAGATTAAGCGCTATCAAACTCAACTCCATACCATTCCTAAAGCCACAACTGATGGAGGCATCGACAAGAGCAAGATGATTTTTATAGTTACCCCATGTCTTAGTTTCATTAGAAAATAGCAAAGAAAAGTCTATTCTTCCGGAATACCAAGTCTCTTCATTTCTACCTCTGCTGATGTTTGATTCTCTCTTTCTTTTATCTTATGGAAACGATATGTTAACGTCAATCCTACTTTTCGAGTTTCATACTTTGTATTAAAACTAGATTTAACATTATAAATCTGCCTACAAGCACGATTTCTATCTCCATTAAAAATATCATACCCATCTAATGATAATCGCAACCTATCTTTAAAGAAAGATTTTTTGATACTCAAATTGACGGAAGAAGATGCTTTTACATTTATCGACTCCATGTACCCACCCCAAACTTGTTGCCAAGATAAAGAGAGCAAAAAATGCTTAGGAAGCTTGAAATCATTATCAAAATTAAGAATTGTCGACGGATGTCCATCATGAAATGTTGTTCCATCAATACCCGGATAATGCATAATTGACTTCTGAAAGAATCCCGTCAACGATGCAGTATAGCATTTATAGGTCTTACGCCAATTCAACATCGCCGACAAAGCTTGACGATGCGACAAATTATCTTGTGACGAAACCGTTACTGCTGAGTTACCTTCCAAAGAATAAATCACCGGCAATAATGGACGATAAACATAATCATAATTTAATGTAAGAAACAAAGACTTATACATCAACAGATAAGACAAGCTATGAGTGATGGCTGTCTTCAACTGGCTATTACCCTTAGATTGCTCATAACGGTTCACATACGTCACATTATCATTCATATCTGCATAATTAGCCCGCTCTGTTCCTATCGAATAGCTAAGATTCTGCACCAACATTCCATGACTATAGCTTAGGGTTACCGATGGCAAGAATGTATTATCACTATGCGCCTCTATCACAGACGCCTTTTCATTCTTCCGACGAGAATATAGATTCTGATAACGTATTCCTGTACTCAAAGAAAAGTTCCCCAAGGCTAATTCGTAGTTGATAAATACAGCATTTTTAACTTCCTTATTCTCAAAGCGACCATCGAACTTCAACCGTTCATAATCTATCTTGTCTACTCCCTCACTATAGCTGAAATCATATCCCATACCCAAAGTGCCCCACTTTCCAAAATCATGGGTAGCATGGAAATTAGAAGCCAGGACATTCCATTTAGAATGTCCCATATATGAAACCTCTGAACTCGTACCTATATGATTTTCCTTTAAAGCAGAATTAGTGTTCGATGCTTTAGAAATATAATCCATCACTACACTCACGTGCCAGGCATGATTCAAACTTGCATCATAATACATATTGACATGATGCGTAAGGAGGTTGTTTTTGGATTTATTCTTATCAAAGAGATAATATGCAGGTCCTGCATTTGGCACTACACTAAATGTATCCCGAGTCTCAACCTTTCCATCCGTGTACATTCCACTATAAAGCATTCCCAGTTCTGATTTATCAGACAGATGATAAGTCATACCAGCAGAATAAGTATGACTACCGGAATGCGTCAAGCTTTCAATATGTTGCATTTTATTCCAAATGGTATCAGCTAATACCTGTTTATCATAATCAGAACTTTCGGAAGCATTATTTCTCCTATAGTAATACTTACCATACAAATCTATTTTTCCGGAATTGTATGTTGAAGAGAAACCTGTTTTATGAGCCAAATGCTTTGCCTGAGTGACATTTCCGATGACATTAAATGCCACACCATCTCCTAAAATCTTAGTTTTTATATCAATCACAGGTGAACCCGACGTGTCATAATCCGCCCCTGGCATGGCAACGATTTTTAAAGATTTGATTTGATCAACTGGTAAGTTATCGATAAGACTTTGATCTCTCACCTTACGCCCGTTTAAATAATAGACCGGTGCTCCCTTACCCAACACATTGAACGAATTCCCTAAATGTAAGACACCAGGAACCTTACCAATCAGTTCATATATATCATTCTGATGGTTAAGAATAGAATCATGCTCTACGTCTACGAGTAAATTATGACCAGACAACTTTATGTTTTTGCGATGCCCTATCACCTCTACATCAGATAGAGAGATTGCTGTAGAATCCGAGATACCGGTCATGTTTTTGGCAACAACGCTACTATCAGAATCAAGGATAGCAATGTTTGCCGGAACATCACCTTTGTTAACTCCCATATCCCTTTCTATTATATTCTTAGCTTGCAACAGAAGCGCACCCAAGAGCAACATGGACATACTTATAAAAAATATCTTAACAACCATATTAATATAACCTTTAAGTTTAAAGAATCACCTTTTTCATTTACTGAGTCCACTTAAAAAAGTAAGGCTTGTTGAAAGTAGGCTCAGTAAATTAAAATGATCTCGGTGCAAAAATACCGAAAATTGCTCAAACCGCCAAACGTTTTACATCATTTCTCACATAATATAATATTTATAACCCAGTTTATTATGTAAAAATGATGTAGGTTTACTATTCTTCCGGAATACCAAATATCCAATGATTCACAATGGGAATTTTATAGAAATTAGAACTTTTTGTTTATATGCGTATGGAATATACTAACCCACCACTGGATACAGCAACACTTTTAGCCAATCTTCAAAATGAGCATCATGGGAAATCCGTTGTTAAACATAAGCTAAAGATTGACATCAAATGTCACTTTAGTATACACATTGCCTTTGCGTAGATATATCGAATATTTGCCATAAGGCCCATAGAGTTCATTTGAAGACTTACGCAAAGCCACTTTTAAATGTCCATTAGACAGACTTATTGCAAAGTCTTCACTCTTTCCGAAAAAACAATATTCTTCTGCACCAAGAGCATCAAACGACAATTGGTCGTCTAGTCCAAACAAGTTACCTATGTTAGTATCTTTTTGAGGCAATTCATTTTCATTAGACAAAGACGACATATATTCTACGACAGCGCCAATCTTGCCAGTTTCTTTCTCTAAGAAAGAAGATACCACAAACTGATAATATTTGCATCCTATCTCATATGCATTCTTATGAGAAGGAAAAGTCAAAACATTTTCGGTATTACAACATGCATACCGGTGATTTGGCAATACGCTTGTTTCGTTTGACAAGTTATCCAAAATTGGCATCGTCTTACTCGGGAAACTTGAAGAGATTCCCAAATCAACTACTTGCCAACTGTCAGACCGGAAATTTATCGAGCCGTTTATATAAACTCCCGTTTCACCTAACAGGGTCTTGCCATGATTCTCATCGAGCATATTCAGTGAGGTAAAAGATACCTGTGAAGTTTCATCTTCACTGCAACTTGTAGCAAACAGAGTAATGCACAAACTCAATGCCAACAAAACAAACATTTTTACTTTCTTCATAACCTTGCCATTTTAATTGTTATTAATCACAGCTGCAAAATTATCCGTTTTTCCAATACATTCCTAATAAACCAGGTCTATTTCTTTAACATCGAACATATTGCATATAATTCTAAGCTCCAAACACTTACAGTTGCCGCCTTGATTTTCGAGGTCTAAAAAGCTGTATATAGTCCCTATCTCTAGAAGTTTTCTATATAATTACGAAGCGAAAAATGCTCATTTTTAATGCCTACCTTATCCTTATACAAGAACAACTTTTGCTTGATAGCTTTCTCGCTCACACAATAGATAGAAGCCAACGCTTTTTGCGACAGCTTTAAACGCAACAGCATCATTAGCCGTAAATCGGTCTTAGATAAATTCGGATGTTTTTGCTTGAGTCGTTTTACAAATAGGTTTTCCACACTATCTAAAAACATCTCCAATTCGTCCCAATCACTCTCCGACAACACTATATGCTTATTCTCATTTAGAACTATCGAATTTAATTTTTCTACAACATCTATTTTCTTTTGTAAATAATTACGCATCACAGATAGTTGAATCTCTTTATGCGAAAGTTCCTCTTGGTGTATTTTTTCCTGCATTTGTTGCTTTTGGAGAAGAACCTCTCTTTCATGCTCCATACGTAGTTTTATCTGGTGCTTATATGATTTATAAACATATAAAATAAATATGACTACTATAAAACACAATAAGACTATCAAACTAAATACCCACTGCTGCATTTCTGCTTTACCTTGCATTTTAGCTCTTTCACTTTCCTTTTTCAAAAAGGATGTATAATAAGCAGCCTTACCTTGTAATGCAATTCGATACATATCCTCCAAATAATGGTACGCCGAATCGCTAAAACTTTTAGCAGACTTGAAATCATGCGCTTTCATAGCAGCTTGACTTTGAATATAAAACACAGAATAGCGGTCTTCTGCCGTTTTTGGCGTTGTTTGTTTCAACAACCTAAAGGCTTGGTTTATAGAATCAACAGAGATATAAGCAGAAGCCAACGTCAACAAGCAAGAAAATCTATTTGCAGCAGTCAAGTCATAAGCCTGTCGTGCATAATACAAACAACTATCTTTTTCACCCATCTCCTCAAATGTACTAGCTAGATTTTGCCTTACATAAGACAACAAGTTGCTATCGCCAGCTTTCATTGCCATTCTATATGCTTTTCTCTCTTCTTCTAAAGCATGCTGCAAGCTATCAACATAAAAGAAGTTCTCACCCAATCTCAAACGTGCTGCCACCTTATTATATATAGTAACATTTGCCATAGAGTCATACATCTTCACCAAAGCTTTAGCATAGTTCAAAGCTTTGTAAGGTGCCAGCTGTTCTTCTACTTCAATCAGCTTATCCAATGCCAAGCATTTTAAATTCATATTATGGAGGCTGTCAGATATGGAATACGACTTTTCCAGGCAACTCTTTGCCTGCTCCATACTATCATTCAGCAGAAAGCATGTTCCCATATAATATAAGGATGAAGCATAAAGAGAATCTTCTTGGTGACCCTCATACCAATCATACGCTATGCGAATCAAAGAATCGTTATCCACATCCAAACCCGACTTATCTTGTGCCATATAATAAATGAGGGCATACTTCGCCATATCTTTATCTGAGAGTTTACCTTGATTGATACGGTTCAAAAAGGCCAAGGCACTATCTGGCTTAGACTCTGCCAACGTATAAGCTAAGTCTAACTCTCTCTTATGACTTTGATGACATGATACCAACACCGAAAGCATCATAAAAAACAATATCGTAAACGAAATACTTCTTCCCATATTTAGTATAATTACATTCTGGGCGCAAAAATACAAAATATTTTTCAATAATAGAACTAAATAGGGTCTAAAATACAAAGTCTGCAGAAAAGCACAACACAACTGATTATCAGGTATATATATAATATTTATAACAAAAGAGGGTCTAAATAATAGTCGTATTTTCGCATTACCAACCTTTCTGCATCAGATAACAGAATCTCACGCTTTGGTTGTCAGGAGTCATTATGTTAAAAATACTAACTCATAGTTTTATGGCTCCAAAGTCTATGAGTTCCGAGGTGGAAAACATAGAGATAAAAAGAAAAAAATAACACGGACAAATTGAATTTGTCCGGACAAATTGTCCAGTAGCTTATAAGTTACTAATATTTAACACTTTACAAGCGACCGGACAAAAGAGCCGGACAAATTCAATTTGTCCGTGTTTCTATTTTAACTTAATTACTTTAACTTTTCTTCGTTCATACACTACGCTGATGCAACTTAGTACCGTTACCAGGCAAGAAGTAGAATGAGCCTTGTTTTAATCTTTCAAGCATCTGATAGGAACTACAAAAACACCATCTTTTCTTCGATATTTCCTCAGTTGGCTGAATTTTGTTTCCTCAGTTGGCCGTATTTTATTTCCTTAATTGGCTGGACTCATTTTAATCAACAGGTTTTGGTTGCCTGAAAGCAGAAGGCGTTACCCCTCTCATCTTCTTGAAGAACTTGGTGAGATGAGCCTGGGATGAGAAGCCGAAGGTATTGGCTATCTCCTGAACCGTATGCGTGGTGGTAGAAAGCTCGCGCTCTATCTCCTTCACGATGTATTCATCGATGATTGCCTTCGGCGTCTTGCCGGAGATGCGACGGGTAACCTGAGCCAGATAACGGCCACTCACATTCAACTGGTCAGCATAGAAATGAACATCGCTGTAAGTGCGGCAGAAGTTATTCACCTGCGAGATAAACTGGTTGTAGAGTTCGGAACTCCTACCCTGCAGATTACTCTGGCGCACGAGTTCTACATTGATGAAATCCTGCGCCATCGCCAACGCCTCCTCCATCTTCTTGCCCAGATTCAGATAGACGGCAAGAGCTGAAGAGAAACGGTTCATAAGACCATGCGAATTGGCATTGTCGAGGCGATAGATCCGGAGTCCCTGCTTCTCGGCAAGGCTCAGCAGTTTGGAATTCTGAAGAATGATGTCGCTCTCCTTCTTTCTCGCCACGACTACCGAACAGAGCGGCAGCAGGCGGTATTTAATCTGGCTCACCACATCTTCCGTCATCAGCGCATCGCCCTGGCTCGACCAGATGGCAGGGGCATAGATGATATGGGCAGGACGGTATCTGGTCAGCGCATCGATGACCACATTCAGCGTTTCCACCCTGCGTATCATACCAATCTTCACAATATCGGGCTGCATATCGTTCATGATAGCCTCAATCTGCCCCGAAACAATCTCGGCAGGAATATCGAAGAACTCCTGAATACCGAGCGTATTCTGCACAGTGATGCTGGTTATTGCCGAAACAGCATAACCGCCCAACTCAGAAATCGTCCTGATGTCCGCCTGCACACCAGAGCCGCCGGTGCTGTCTGAACCTGTAATCGTTAATATCATATCCTTAAACTTTGAACCCGATGATAAGTTTGAGGGCAAAGATACAAAAAAAGAGCGAATAATCCGCAGAATTTGCAGATAATTCGCTCTTTTTTTTATTCTTCGGTGAGATCTTTACATTCCTTGAGTATCTCGGCAGGTACCTCATTGCAACGCTCGTAGCGGCTGATGTCGGTAACATCGTCCTTGGCAGTCCATATCATGGAACCCGATGCCAGGAGACGGGTTACGAGATAACTCTGGTTCCAGTCGCCCTTACCGTTATCATAGCTTCCGCTGATAATGTAGCCCTGGTATGGATCGTTCTTGATAGCGAACGAACCGGTGATATGGCGACCATACATACTATCAAACTTCTGATACATCTCGAAAGTCTGGTCCTTGCGGTTGAGAACGATGTAGCAGTATGTGCCCTCAGCAAGAGGTTCACCGTTCCACTCAGCCAACTTCCATGTGCCATGAAGATTGGCAGCAGTAACTTCCAGAGAAGGCTCCTCCGGTTCATCATCATCGCTGCTGCAGGCTGCAAAGCCGCAGGCAAACAAAGCAATCACCAGGAGGGTGAAGAGTTTTTTCAAATATTTCATTGTCTTGGTATTTTTTTCTTTTTTACTTTTTTCCTTTTTTACCTTTTTACCTTTACAACGACCTGTATCGTTCTGTCAGACGGACGGGCATCCAAGCCCTCCAGAATAACAGGGAAGGTGAAGGATTCGGGCATCGTAGCCGGAATCTTATCGGCTATGATGGTGATGACGAGGTCAGCCTCATCACCCGGTTCTATCACCTCAGGCTCTGTCGTAAGACGGGCATAAGGAGGAAGAAGGAGGCTGGATATACGGAGCGGCTTGTCGCCGCTGTTTCCGCAGAGGATACGTGCCTCAGGCTCTGTGCCCGGCCTTACCTCTGTGATACTTGCCTTCGCCTGTTTCAGTCTGAGTGCGCCCATCTTGTGCGGATAGCGCGCCCACTGGTCAGCACCCGGCAGCACCTTGCCCGTTAAGGCAAGCTTAACGGCAGGCTGTCCCTCTACCTCTTTCAGATAGAGATAAGCACCCGTATTGATGGTGCCCGGATAGCGGTTAGGCGTGAAGGTGATCTGCACCTGACAGGTATCGCCAGGCTTCATCACATCGCCCCTGACATAAGAACTGGTACATCCACAGGTGGTTCTCACCTGTGTGATGTGCAGTATCTTCTTGCTCACATTCTTACCCACGAAGGTGAAGGTGCGAGGCGCATCGTCCTCGGTCATCGTACCCGCATCGATAAGCGGATGCTCAAACTTCAGCAGTTCCTTCTGCGCATTCACCGTAACAGGCAAAGCCAGGAAGAAAAGCGACAGGAAAGCAAATATCTTCATATTACATCCAATTACATCCAACCATTGTTACCGGCACTCTTTCTAACGGTCACAACTACGGTCTGGCTGGTACCATCGGCAGCTGTTACGGTGAGCGATGTGCTTCCGGCAACGAGTCCCTTCACGATGAGCGTCTTGCCATCTACCGAAGCAGAAGCTACGCTGCTATTCGCTACAGAGCAAGTGAATCCCTCTATCTGACCTGCGAAATATGCAGCGAGGTTGAGAGAAACAGTCTTCTCGATGCCCACATACACGTTAGGCAACTTCATATCAGAACTGAGTTCCTTGTTCTTGATGTTATTCAAGAGCTGAGCTGCATCAATCAGACCAGCACCCATCTTGCCGATGTACTTAGAGAGCTGTACAATCTCAGGCGAAGCACCTACGGTAGTATGGTTCATATAGTAGGTCTTGGTTGCACCATTCTGATAATGACTATCCAGTTCCTTTACTGATTTCTTCATCAGGGCTACGAAGTCGGCAGCACGATAATGACGGTTCGTCTTGGCAGCATAAGCGAGACCCAAGGCAGCTACACCCGAAACGTGAGGACAAGCCATAGAGGTTCCCTCCATATAGCCATAGGCAGGCTTGCCGTTCTGTATCAAAGTAGAGAGCACAGCACCTTTCTGCTCGGTTGTCGTCTCTGCCCAGTATTCATCTTCCTGCTCGCCAATCTTGCTGTAATATTCCAAGTCGCCACCAGGAGCACTCAGGGTTACGAGCGAACCGAAATCGGTGTAGCAGGCTGGAGTAAAGTCGGCTGCTACTGAAGATACGCAGACGCACTTAGAGTAAGCACCAGGGAAAGCAGGATTGCCAGCATACTCGTTACCGGCTGCGAAGACTGGAATACCGCCGTCGATGACACCATTAGGCGAACCGGCATTGTTGATGAAGTAATCCAAAGCCTCCTTCTCCAAAGGATAAGTCTCTGCCCACTCCTTCTCGGTAGCAGGTCCAGGAGTATAACCATTGATGATACTAGACTCTGAAGAGTTGTAACCCCAACTGCACTGCAGGATGACTGCACCATTATCGGCAGCATATTTGATGGCTCTTGCCTCGCCTGCCAAGGTTACACTGTTCTGACCGGAGAATACCTGGCAAGACATAATCTTGACACCAGAGTTAGGAGTTCCGTCACCACCGGCAATACCAGATACACCAATACCATTATTATTTACGGCTGCAATGGTACCAGCTACGTGAGTACCGTGACCGGTGTCATTCGCATCAGTCCAGGTAATATCGCCACTCTCAGTTACGAAGTTGTAGCCATGAAGGTCGCCCTCATAACCGTTTCCGTCGCCGTCAGTCTGTGCACCCTGAACACTTTCGCCCGGGTTACACCACATGTTGGCAGCCAGATCAGGGTGAGTATACATCACACCCTCATCGAGAATAGCCACGATGATAGAAGGATCGCCCGTACAGGTCTTCCATGCCTCAAGTGCATTCACATCACATCCAGCCTTAGCGCCTACGTGATTATTATTGAGATTCTCGAAGCCATAGTGGCCCTCACCCAGGTTGCGGTAGTGCCACTGGCTGGCAAAGCCTGGGTCGTTTGGCTCACCCTCAGCTGCTGCGCGGGTAGACTTCTGCTGAAGCGCCTTATCGCTGAGATAGATGCGCTTGCTGTCGGTATTGTAAGCACGCTTGATGCGGCCGTTGGTCTGAACCTTTGAGATTTCGCCCAACTGCTTCAGGCGCTCGGCAGCAGCCTTCAGGTCGGTTCCCTTGTTAAACTTCACCGTATACCAGAGGTGGAGTCCCGCCTCGCGGGTTTTTGCCTCAGTTTTTGCATCTACCGGGAACACACGCTCAAAGCTGTAGCTTCCCAGGATGTCGAGCACCTCGTCGGTAGATGGAATACCCGAACGGGTAGCCTTTCCGGCGCGTGTCTTGCCCAGTTGTGCCTGGTCGAGGATATCGCTCATCTCCGGACTGAACTTAATCAGCAGCTCACCAGCCTCAGCATCTGCAGGGATGGTGATTTCTGAATTGCCGTCAGAAGAGCCGATGGTTGACAGGCTGTCAGAACAGCCTGTCAATGCCAATGCGACCATTGCTATATAGAAAAACTTTTTCTTCATTGTTTGCTTCTATATTGTTTTTATGTTTATCTTACTTTTTCTTGTTTCTCCTGTACTTAGCCATCAGCGCAGCTTCATCAATATCGCCTGCTGCCACGTATGTACGGTAGTAGAGCGGATAAGCTACACCCGGAACCTCCCACTTGCTTCCTGGGTCGCTGGTTCCGTAATAGTAGTCGTAGCTGTAGCTGTCTTCTGTCATATTAGAGAAACCTACGGCAGCGCCATCGCTGTTCTTACCCTTAGGCTGCTGGTTGAATACCATCGTTGGTGCATTCCATTCTACCAGGTGTGGATGGAAGAGAATCCACTTAGGCACCTCACCTGTAAAGAAGTTCAGGTTGAGTGACAACTGACGGCAGTTTGGCAATACACGTGGCACATTGAGAGGATAAACATCCTCGCATACTACAGAACCATCCTTGTGCTTGCAGGTTACAGGATTATTCCAGCCTGAGAGCAACCACTTGCAGGTATCGCCTACCAGCTTGTCGAGATAATCAGACTTATTGGTGGAGAAGTCTGACTTGCTGTATCGGGTAGCCTTTCCGGCTGCCTCCAGCGCATCGGTCATTTCCTCATCGGTAGGAAGTTCACCCTCCAGGAAGCAGTAAGACAACTCCAGTGTATTCAACTTATCCCATGTCAGGAGCTTGAGAAGCGCCTGGCGGTCTGCGGATCCGTCATTTACCTTACCATACAGTCCGATAGGATAGTTATTATAAACATAGACACCTGATCCATTCTTTTCGCCCAGCGATTTAATGTCGATGACAACATCCGTACGGCGCTGTGCATAGAGAATGAGGTTACGCAACTTAGGGAAGTTCTTCTCGTTGACGATATTGGTGATATCCGACAACTGGTTGAAGTTGTTACTTACCAGGTTGAGCGATTCAAGACTCTTGCCCAGCTTAACAAAGCTAGCAGGCAACTGAGTCAGACCGTAAGCCTGAACGGTAAGATTTTTCAGGTACTTCAGCGAACATATTTCTTCACCGAGCTTCACTTCACGAATCTGGTTATTCTCGTTGGCAGCAACAGAGAATGACTCCAGGAACTTGAGATTACCCACTTCCTTAGGAAGAGTTTCGCCACTCTTGAGGTTGACCATGCTGAACTTGACAGAACGTACACGTCCTAAAGCCTCTGGATGATCCTTCACGAAAGCATCAGTAGCTTCCCAGAGCGTTACGCCGCTCCAGTTGCGCATGTTATCGCTGGAATCGAAGGTAGCAATGCTACCCAGTTTCTGATTGATCATGATGACAGAGAGAGAGTCACCGGCACGGTTGTCCTCAATCTTTGGTGCTGCCTTCTGACGAACGGTCAGGATAACATCATCTGTAGGTTTGCCATCTGCATCCACCAGTTTATCTTCAGCTTTTACCGGTACTAAGTGAACCTTTGCCACACGAACAGCAGGAACAACGTTCATCGCCCAACGGAACTTGAAGTTCACGGTGCGAGGACGATACTTTCTGTCAAGCACGATGCCCAGGTTAGTACCTGTCAGCTTATCTTCATCCTTGCTGTTCAGGAGCCAGCCCTCACGCTCGCTCTCGTTCTCAGCCTTCTCAGCATCGGTCAGATCACCCTCGAAAGAATACTCAATCTTACCAATCTTGCATTCCACATTGGCAGAAATCAAACTCTCGAAAGCACGCTTATCGTAAGAACCGGAGTTTTCGATTTCTACAACAGGATTCTTCAGGAAGATCTGCTTGCCATAACCGAACTGGGTGACGGTAAGCTTGCGACTCTGTCCGTTGGCACCCTGGAAGCTGAGTTCTGTGCTGCGGAGCGTGTTGGAAAGAGTAGAATCCACCTTGATGGTACCCTCAACAGAGCCCACGCCGTTGGCAGGCGAAAGCACCAGCCAAGGCTCAGAGGTATTTGCCACCCAGTCCTGTGAGGCAGCGATGGCAATCTGCTCTGTTCCACCCTGAGGACCTATGGCTATCTCCTTTTTATCGAGTGCCAGTCCTCCTGGGATATCGACATCATCCTTATCGCTGCAGGCTGTGAAAAGCCCGGCAGCGAGAACGATACCTAATGTCAGTTTATTCATATATTTCATATTACTACTTTCTTATAGGGTTTAATTTTCGAGATCCAAAGCATCGCAACCGCGGATGTCCTGATTCTTGTCGTAGAACAGCTTATACCTACCTGCCTTGATGTATGGGCAGACGCTGGTTACATCGATAGAGATGTTAGGGTTGTCTGCGATATTCAGGATATAAAGGTGAGAGGTCAGTGTCTCTTCTACCTTACGGATATCGTTGGAACCAATCTGGAACTGGATCAGGCTCGGACAGGTTGTGATTCCTGTAGGCCATGTACGCAGGCAACGCTGGTCGTTATTCTCATCACGCTGGTGGTTGATGGCAAAGGCACGGAGCACGGCACTGTTCAACGGCTGGGTTGGCACCTCGGTGAAGCAGTTGTAACTCAAATCCATATTGGTAATGTATGGCAATGTGGTTGAGCGGAAGTCATCAGAGAGGGATGTCAACTTGTTGAATCGGAGGTCGATGACCTGCAGCAGATAAGCCTTCTTGCCCTTGATGGAACCCTTAGGGATGGTACGCATCTGGTTGCCGCTCAAATCGATGGTTGTGATTGGCGAACCGGCTGTGAACAGCTCTGAAGGGAACTTCTCTATCTTGTTGTTAGACAGAGTAACGGTTGCTGCATTGATACCCTTGTAAGTACCATTATTATTATCTACACCTGTAATCTCGTTGTAAGAGAAGTCTACAGAACCCATCACGCGAACAGAACTTGCATCGAAGATATTCGGAATCTTCTTCAGTTTGTTGTGGGCGAAGGTCAGACTCTCTACATCATCTGTAAAGGCACAGAGATTAGCAGGAACCTCCTCAATCTGGTTGTTGTTCAGATAGAGTGAAGAAAGCGCTACCCCAGAACCGAACGGATGCAACTTCTTGATGTTGTTGTAAGCCAGGTCGAGCAGACCGAGATTTACCATCTTGCTCAAGGCAGATGTCTCAGGGAACTCCTCCAGGTTGTTGTAACTCATATAGAGAATCTGGAGTGTCTTACCTGTCTTCTCCTCAGCTAAGCGGGTCCAATCATTTCTCAACTGATTAGCTGAGATGCCCTTGCATCGTGCCAGGTTCATCGCCTGCAATTTAGGGAGTTTATAGTAGAAGTCTGGAATGCGACTGATCTTCGGACAGTTGTAAAGTTCGATATCGGTCAGGTTTTCCATCTTGTCCCAATCCTCTTCCTTAAACTCCTGTGCAAACTTACCATAAACAGGATCTTTAGCATTGTAGAACTCCGCACAAACCGAGTCGGATGTGATAGAAGAGTTACCGATATAGAACTGCTGCAACTTAGTCAGACGGTAGATGGCCTTAGATACACCTGTAATCTTGTTGGTCAATGTACCGATCTGTGCATCCTTCAGGTTGATGCGGCTGTCCTTCTTGATTCTGTTCTTCGGTGCCACCTTAGGATCTGAGTTGTAGCTTTCTACAATCATATTCGACATGTTGGCACGTGGGTCATACTTCAGGAACTTGTTCTCATAGTCGTGACGCATGCTGCTCTTCTTTGCAGCAGTCAGACTGTTTGCATCATAATCATTGAAGATGTTGGCACCAATCTTCTCATCGTGAGAACCGAGGTTGAGCACCTGGAGTTCTGTCAGCTGTCCGATGGCATCAGGTACGATTCCCTTTGCACCGAAACCGGCGATAACGAGACCGATGACACGGCCGTTGCTGTTGAGCGTTACGCCCGGCTGTTCGCCCCACATATCGAGTTCCTTGTTGAAGTTCCAGTTAGCTCCCTTGAAGGTAGCATCGCCATAGAAGCTCCACTCCTTACCATGGAGAGATTCCCAGATAGCCTTCAAAGCCTCATAATCCTTGATATACTCCTTTGTCTTGGAAAGGAGGATAGGCACCTGAGCCGTATCATTCAGTTGATTATCCTCTACAATAAACGCCTTACCCTTTACAGGCTGGGTTTCGTACTTGGTCTTCACCGCACCTGTCTTGCCGTAGGTGGTATAAGAGGTAACCTGATAAGTACCGGCAGGCAGCCATACGGTAGAATCGCAGTAAGCTGTACCTGTATCCATATACTTATCGTTCTCATTGTCAGGATTCTGATTCTCCTTGCTTCCCTCCTTATATTTCACCTTCAGTTCAGGGAAGGTATAGGTTTCACGGGTAAAGAGGTTGGTTACGCTTACGTCAACGAGACGGATGTTAGAGAAGAGATACTCTGTGCCACCGGCACGGGTCTTCTCCCACTCCTTCACGAGATTGAACTTCACCTTACCACGCTCCACAGTCTCCACCATGAGGTTCTGTACTTCCAGACCGCCACCTACTACAGTGAATGTTTCGCCGGCAGAAGAAGCCAGCAACTCCTCGTCTACAGCATCATAGAGATAGAAACCGATGACGGTGTAAGTACCCGAAGCGAGTTGCAGTTTTTCACTTCTCAGACCATACTCAGCATTCTCTGAATTATAAGAATTGAGCACCAGTGTCTGAGACACAGTTGTACCGTTGTGCTCCATGACCACCTTGATTTTCTTGGCATCATCCAGTTTCTCAAGTTTGTCAAGGGCAGCAGCACGGGTAGCTCTAGAAGAAACCTTCTTGCTGAGCTTGAACTGCACATATCCGTATGTGCCGTCCCAGCCCTCGGTTTCATCATCCGAGCAACTTGTTGCTGCAAAGGTCAGGAGAGAGACCAAGAGCAACAAGAGTGCCTTTGAAAATATTTTCATTCTGTTCATTACTTTCTAATTTTTCTGATAGAAGTATGTTTCTTACTCATTCCCTCACCAGGAGATTCAACAACAAGAACCTTTACAGGAGTTCCGTTGTCCTTGAATACCATAAACATCGGAGTAGCAGCAGGAACATTTACGAAGAATATCCAGTTATTATTCGCATCCATATTAGGCTCTGCATTAACATCATTTCCGTTGCTATCCATAACTGTAAGATAGCCTGTCTCCATCATTGTGGTAGGATCCCAATCCTTGATATTAGGATCAACTGTAAGAGAGCTTCCTACTTCTGACTGAGCGACATATATTTCGTCACCATTGTAGCCAAATGTTTCTGATATGATAGAACCATACATTGATTTATCCTTCTTGCACTCTACTGGCAAATTGCCCATTTTCAAGATTGTCGGTGCTGCAGACTGATCATCAGCAGAAGAGTTGGCCTCCTTCTGTACAACATCCATCAGGAAGTAGCGGTCATAATCGCTCTTCACAGTTGTAAAGTTGTTCTCCAGCATTCCGTCGAGTCCATTCTCCAGACTCTCGAATACGCTCTGTGGCAATGCATAAACCAGGAACTCACGGCTTCCGCTGCTCAAGGCATCAATAGTGAGCTTAACATCACCCTTCTCACCCTGCAGCTTCACCGCACCAGTTTCAGCCTCGAACAAACCATTCTCCTTTTTCTCGAAGACTACCAGCTGGTAAGCATCACCCAAGGTCTTGAGGGTGAAAGGAACGAAGTTGTAGAAGGTGAAATTGTTGGTATCACCACCATTCAGGCTAGAACCATTCTGAGTGAACACCTTACCATCGAGAGATACATTCCATACTGCCCACTGTGAAGAGGTTGGATAAGTAACATCCATGGTGCTGGTGGTCATACCATTATAGATAACAGGTATGGTTACAGCAGCCTTGCCATCCTCAGAAGTGAAGGTGATGGTGTAGTTGCCGTCCTTAGCGATGGCATACTTAGCACTTACGCCCTGATTCTCCTTGAAGGCAACACCGCCAACAACAGCCTTGTTAGGTGTACCTACCAGGAAGCCGCCTTCCAAGTCTACCCAAGCTGGAGTATTGGTAACAGCAAAACGGAAGTTTGACTTTACAGTAAACTTGGTGTATACATTGTAACCTACAGTGATACCTGTCTTGGTGATATCATTGCCATCCGCATCGTAAACCGTCAGTATATGGTCGGCAGCCGAACGCTTAACCTCAGCGATGGCAACCTTCTGTCCACCCATATTCAGGAAGAGCTGAGCCACGCTCATATCCTTGCTGGCATCATCAGCAGTAATCTTAACCTTGATGGTCTGTTTGCCTGCAGTACCATTGAGTACGAAGGCGTCTGCTTTCTCGCCCTGCACCAGTTTACACCAGATTTTGTCTGAAGAAAGGCTCCAGCTCTCGTTGGCATCGAAGGTGAAGTCCAACTCAGCGCCAGCTGCACCGCCGATAGTCTGTACCTGTGGGAACACAGGAGTTACGGCATCGTCGTCATCGCTGGAACAAGCTGTGAACAGAGTCACTGATACCAGCGCCATCAATACGAGCCAATATTTTGAAATCAATGTTTTCATTTTCTTTTTATTCTACGATTAATATCCTTGTTCTTTCAATTTCTCTGCCTCTGCATCGCTGATCCATTCATACATATTGATGAAGGTTCCTACGTTGCCGAAGGTTGAACCATCCTTGTTGTCTACACTCATGGTGACATACTGCAATACATAGTTCTGGCAGGTGTTATAATAAGAGGTATAGAGAGAAGGCTGGCTGATGCGCAACTTGCCATCTCCATAGATGGTACCGAACGCCTCGCCGGTCTCACCGGCTATCTGGTCATCCATCTCTACCTTTGGCTCAAGAATGTTCTTTGTATTGAACTTCAACTTCAGGTTGTAGCCCTTATAATAAACATCCTTCAAGAGAACGGTATTCTCCTCGCCTTCCACTACCTCTGTCTTGATCAGACGGTCAGTTACGTTGTTCAGATACTGGCTGTAGAAGGTAGATGTTACCTTACACCAGCCTGAGAAGTTGTGGATATCGAAAGGACAATACTTCTGCATTACCACGTGGGCATAGTCCTTATAGAGTTCCGTCCAATTATACTTCTCCGGAATCACCAGTTTCAGGGTGAAGCCGAGCGAATCGGTCTTGCCGATGTTATCATAGATACCCTGAACCTTCACATTTCCTACCATCTCGCCCGCCTTGATTGTAACGGTGTTGTTGAGGATGCGGTAATGCTTACCCTCGATGGCATTGCTCTGCTTGTCTACAACCTCTACACCGAAGGTGCGGTCGTAGTCAGCCTTTTCGGTTGCTGATACAGGCACATTGAAAACCTCGTTGCTTTCCTGTACAGCATACTGATAGAGCGTATCAGAGAACATGATATGACTTGGACCAGCATAAGTGGTATAATCCTGTGAACAGCTCACAAGAGCGATGAGTGCAGCTACGGCTGCCAAACATCCCATCATTATTTTCTTCATGATCGTCTCCTTATTTTATTTGTTACTTTCATTAGGCTGAATCTCAGAACCTGGTGCCTCAAGCTCATGCTGAGGAATTGGCCAGACAAAGAGAGGGTCATCCTTTTCAACCTTCAGACTGCTCTGCACGAAGTTGGCAGCAGGCTGGTCGGCAGCCTTACGCTCAAATCCCTTGTGCCAGCGCTTGAGGTCGTTCAGACGGAAGCCTTCCATATAGAGTTCCTTCACGCGCTCTGCCTCGATTATCTTCATGGCGTTGCTCTCGCTCATCGAGGTGTTTCCACCATAAGATGAATAGCGGGCTGTACGCAAGGTAGAGATGTCCTTACCTGCCTTACCATAGTCCTTCTTCATGGCGTAAGCCTCAGCACGAATCAGATACTGCTCTGAGAGACGGAATACCATTGGCTGGTGAACATGCAGGATATTGTTGTTCCGGAATTCTGCATCGCCGAAATACTTGCTCAGCAAAGGCCACTGCAAACCGTGCTCATAACCTGTTACACGGGTTGTGAAGATGGCTGCTGCACGGAGGTCATTGCTGTCGAATGAGTTGATGACCCATGTCTCAGGCACATAGTCTGGACGATAAGTTACGAAGTTGTAGTTATCGAAGATGGTACCCAGTGCACCGCCATAGCTGTTCACGGTAAAGCCTACCTTCCAGATTCCTTCTGTAGATTTACCTGCTGTCCATTGATACTGATAATAACTGGTGTTGCCTATCTTCTGTGTGCAGCTTGCCAGCACGTAATACTTACTATCGATTACCTTAGATGCATACTTGATGGCATCATCCCAGCGATGCATATATAAGGATACGCGCGCACGCAAGGCATGACAGGCATACTCATTGAAGTAAATCTCGTCATAGAGAGTACCTGTGAAGTCTTCGTCTACCTTCAGATATTCAGCAGCCTTGTCAAGGTCTCTCAATACGAAATCGTATGATTCCTTCAGAGTGGCTCTCTTCTGTGGCTCATTGCCGTAATAGTGCTCTGTGAGTACCACGCCGAGTTCCTTCTCTGCCTGCTCATCGCTATCGTAAGCCTTGCAGAAGCACTTGATCAACTCTGAATAAGCCAGTGCACGTGCGAAGTAAGCCTCGCCCTGATACTGCTCCAACTTGTCGAGCTCCTGATCACTGTTGGTGTTTGCCTTTACCTTATCTACATTATCGAGCAGGAAGTTGGCATTGTTGATAACACCATAAAGCGCACCATATACCGACTCGATGTCGGTGTTGGTAGCCTTGATATCTTTCCAACGGTAGATATCGCCATAGGCATTAGAGTAGCCCTTCACGCAGTACACGAAGTCTGCCTGCAGATCTGGCAGGATAGTCAGATTGCCCGAATAGAGGGCGCTGCTCTTGAAACTGTCGTAGATACCGTACACCAGCTTGTCCATATCGTCCACCGTGTTGATAGCCTCGTCCATGCGGATAGAATCCTCAGGATACTTATCAAGACAGGAAGACATCGAGAGGGCTAGGATTCCCGACAGGATGTATGTCTTTATATTTTTGATATTCATTTCTTTTTCTCCTTTCTTGGTTAGAATTGCAATTCAACACCCAGAGTAAACTGGCGTGATGCCGGATACTGTGCCTGGTAAATATTGGATGAAACCTCAGGATCCAGACCGTTGAAACCGGTTACTGTGAAGAGATTCTGTGCCTGACCATAGATTCTGACCATAGAGAAGAAGTTGGTCTTGCGCAACAAGCTCTGTGGCAATGAATAGGACAGACTGAGATTCTTCAGACGGAGGAACGATGCATTCTCCAAGAAGCGGTCGTCGAGCTGGGTTACCTCGCCCCAACGTGGGATGTCGGTAATATCGCCTGGCTGCTTCCAGCGGTCGTACAACAGACGGTTTGACTGGTTGTAAGCTGTACCGAAGGTTACACCACTCTCCTCGAAGTAACGGTCGTTGTTAATCACGTAGCGTGTACCGATCCAGCTAAACTGGGCAGAAAGCTGCAAGCCTTTCCAACGGAAGCTTGTACCGAAACCACCCATCCAAGGTGCATCATAGGTCTTGCCTGTCATCACCTTGTCGCTCTCGCGGAACTCGTTGGTTACGTTGCCGTCCTTGTCATACCAGAGCTGCTCACCATTCGCTGGGTTCACACCGGCATAACGGTTCAGGAAGAACTCGCTTACTGAGTGACCTACTACATACTTCAAACCGGTGGTTGAGTTTACATACTCGGTTACACCGTTATAGAGTTCCTTCAAGCGGTTCTGGTTGTAAGATACGTTGGCACTTACATTCCAGGTGAAGTCGCGGGTGCGGATTACATCACCGTCAGCACTCAACTCGATACCCTTGTTAGCCATCACACCTACGTTCTTCCAGCGATAACCCTCGCCGGTTACGGTGTAAGACTCAGGTACGCGCATCAGCATGTTAGAGGTACGCTTGTAGTAAGCCTCGAAACTGAAGTTGATTCTGTCGAGGAAACCAAGACGGAGGGCGAAGTTGTTAGCCCAGGTTGACTCCCAACCCAAATCTTCATTACCACTCTGTGATGGATAGAAACCGGCAGTATCATCGTAGTTGGCACCACCCGATACCAGAGCCAGGTGATAATAGTTAGGAATTTCAGAGTTACCCGATGTACCGGTACTTACGGCAATCTGGGCTGTGCTGAGCCACTTCATATCCTTCAGCCAGTCGGTTGACTTCACGTTGTACATGAAACCGAGCGACCAGAATGTACCCCAGCGATGATCCTTACCGAAACGTGAAGAAGCATCGGTACGCAGAGAGAAGTCGGCATAGTAGAGCTCCTTATAGTTATACTCGCCACGCATGAAGAATGACAGGTAAGAGTAGTCAGAAGATGAATCTGCCCAGCGGCTGGCACGTGTACCTGATGATACATTGGTCAGGAGGTCGCTGGTCTGACCCTTGGAATATACCTGGAAACCCTCTGAGTGGAAATTCACAGCCTCCTGACCCAGCATCACGTTGAACGAATGGATATCGTTCAGGGTGAAACGGTAGTTAGCCGTAGTAGTCTCTGTCAGGTTGATGGCATCGCTGCTCTGGCGTGCCGCAGTACCCTGTCCGTTGTTTGAAGAGAGACTTGGGAACGACTGGAGGAACGCTGTAGAATGGGTGAAATCGGCACCAAACTGAGTACGGATAGTCAGATTCTCTATCGGATAGATTTCAGCATACATGGTAGAGAGCACCTTATATTTCTTGTTCTTGATAGGATTCATGCCCATGTAAACGATAGGGTTCTCGCTGGTTCCTGCCCAGTTGCCTGCTGAAAGTGAAGCCAGACTGCCATCCTTTGCGTATGGATTCCAGTAAGGCAACATGAATCGGCAAGCAGAGATAGGAGTAACGGTAGTATAACTGCCGTCGTCAGCCTGCTGAGCTTCCTCGTAGGCAGCCATGGTGTTGGTACCTACCTTCAACCACTTGCCTGCCTTTACATCAGCATTGGTGCGGATGTTGTAACGGCGGAAGGTTGAATTCTGTGCGATACCGTCCTGATCGTAGAAACCACCAGAAACATAGTAGTTCAGTCGGTCGGTAGCACGGTTGATAGAGAGTTCGTAGCTCTGCAGCGGAGCGCGGTCGTTGAACACCTCGTCCAGCCAGTTTACGTTTACTCTTGAAAGGAGATTGTAATCCTTACCTGTATCCAGACCTACTTCTTTCTCAAACTGGATACGCTCATCAGTATTCATCATTTTCCAGTTGGTCTGTGCCAACTCAGAGAAACCATACTGTGCACGGAGCGTAATCTTCGCCTTGTCCATTGCCAAGCCTCGCTTGGAAGTGATGACAACCACACCATTGGCAGCACGTGCACCATAGATAGAGGTAGAAGAGGCATCTTTCAATACAGAGATACTTTCGATGTCGTTAGGACTCAAGGTATTGAAATCAGAACTTGAGATTGGCACGCCGTCGAGGATAAAGAGAGGCGACTTGCCGGAGTTGATAGAGTTGGTACCACGGATCTGGAAGGTAGCCGCCTTGCTAGGTTCACCCGAAGAAGAGATGACCTGCAAACCAGTACTCTGTCCCTGCAAAGCTTGGTCGAAGCTTGCCGCCGGCACATTTTCTATCTTTTCAGACTTTACGGCAGACACGGAACCCGCAATGGTTCCCTTCTTTCTCACGCCATACGCCACCACAACCACTTCATCCATCATCTTGGAATCCGAAGCAAGGGTGATGTTGAGCGTATTTGTCTGCGCTTTCACAACGTGCTTCTGCGTAACGCAGCCCACATAAGAGTAGACAAGCGTAGCCTTCGAAGCACCCTTAATTTCGATGGTATAGTTACCGTCAATATCGGTCACTACGCCATTTGATGTTCCCTCTTGCATAATGGTCACACCAATCATCGGTTCGTTGTCATCAGCAGACACGACTGTACCCTTGACGCTGAAACTCTGCGCCAAGACCGATTGGATAGACAACAATACAAGTGAGACAAGTAAAAGAGTTAATCTTCTCATCCTTGTTTGTTTCAAGTTTATTAATTAATAATTATTATTTTTTTCTCATTTTTTTCTCGTTTGGTAAAAGCCGAAAGCACTCAGGGCAACACTTCGCCCCTCCATTTATACATTCTTTCACTAATATGCACGCATGGAAATACCTATTTAACTTAAATCGGTGCAAAATTACGAATATTTTCTTATTTGCACAAGATAATCGCTTAAAAATTAAATAATTAACACGAAATATCTATGTTTTTTAGCATATATGCTCATAAATTTAGTTAATTGTCGATTTTTCGTCACGTCCGATTACAGATTGCAAAAACAAGTTCAATACACACCTTTTTTTGTTTCTATGCAGCCGTTTTCATAAAACTGAAATTACGTCCCGACGCATCTTGTACTACGTCGGGACGTATCTTTTGCTGCGTCGGGACGTAGCAAATGCTACATCCCGACGCATTTTTTACTGCATCGGAACGTATTTTATCAGCTGACTCAAGTAGCTCAATCAGCTGACTCAAGTGGCTCAATCAGCTGACGCAGATATCTCGACAAGCCGAAGGATACGTCTCCATTAGCCTACGGAGTCGTATCCGTAACCCGACGGAGTTATATCCTTAACCCAGTGCAGTCATATTCTTAACCCCACGCAGCCATATCTATAGGCAAACGGAAGCACTTCATTAATTTACCTTTTAACCTTCATGTATTCAGTAGGTGTCATGCCATACTCCTTGGAGAAACATTTGGAGAAATAGCTGCTGTTGGAGAAACCAACGGTATACATCACCTCGGAAACACTGAACTTGCCCTGGCTCAGGAGCTCGGCAGCACGGCTCATACGCATCTCACGGATATACTCTACAGGCGTACGACCCGTTATCGCCTTCGTCTTGCGATACAACTGCTTTCCACCAATGCCTATCACATCCTGCAACATCGAAACATTGAAGTCGGAATCGATCATGTGCTTCTCTATCGCCTCATTGATCTCTTCGAGCAGACGCTTATCTGCCGGATCCAATTCGCTGACGTCTACTCCCTTCTTTTCCTCATCAGAAGACTCTGAGAGTACAGGAACCGGTTCTGAGGATGATGACTCTGGCTCAGATACTGGCGAAGCGGATAACTCTGTAGCAACAGATGATGGCTCCTTCGGTATCTTTACATTCAGATAGCGGACCATCAGATCGGTTACCTCTTCGAACGAATGATGAGCTACGGCTGCCTTCAAATCTTCCGTCAAACGGTTGAAGAAGTCCATACGCATCTGTACCTGCTCCAACACCTCAGCCTTCTGCTTCTGGGCATCAGCCAGTTCCTTACGCAGGAAATACCAGCTTACCAACCATGCCACAAACACGATGAGTGCTGTGATATAGAAGAGCTTGCACCACAGGGAGAGATACCAAGGTGGCAGGACGGAGATGTCGAGCGAATAAACCTCGGCGGCAATCTTGCCTTCACCATCCACGGCATGAACCGTAAGATGATAATCGCCATAAGACAAGCCGTTATAGGTGATATCAATATTGCCGGAGTTCAGATAATGCCAGTCGTGGTCGCTGCCTTCGAGCTGATAGGCGTAAACAGCTGAAGGATGGTCGGCAAAAGGAAGGTCGGTGAGCTGCAGGGTGAAGTTGTTCTCATCACTCTTCAGTTTCAGGATTTCTCCACGCTCCTCACGAGCCTGTCCGTTTACGATGATTCCTGCCAGCATCAGACGGGTAAACTGCTTAGGCTTCTGCGCGACATCAGAACTGATTGCCACATAGCCGTCATTGCCACCCATCATTACCTGATGAGTCTGTCTGCTGTAACAGATGGTAAGCGGCACGAGAGAAGGAATCATGAAGCGCTGGCTCCCGCCCTGAGGATCGATTACGCAGCATTCATTGCCCGATACTACCCATATCTTCCCTTCCACATCGCACATGGTACTTACCTTGCCACCAATCTGCCATGTCTTGGAAGAAAAACTGTTACCCAGCACTGAACCGGATGCATAATAACAGGTTACCGAAGTATTATCACCCATCCAGATATTGCCCTTGCTGTCTGCCATCAGATAGTTGACAACATCAGAGTTAGCCACCTGCACCACCTTCATCGTGTTCGGATTGATGCAGTTGAGACGGGTATAGGTAGAAACCCAAATCCTACCCTTTCCATCCATCACCATCTGACCTACATGCAGACCAGAGAGCGCATTCTTTCCCTTGTCAGAGTAATGCCAGTCGGCTATGGTTTTGCCGCTCAGCAGAGCCGCCTTATCCATCACGAAGACACCGCCCTGATAAGAACCCATCCATATCCTGCCCTTCTTGTCCTGGAGAATATCGTAAGCCCAGGCAGTAGAATACTTGCCACTCTTATCGTAGACGATGAAGTTGCGCATCTGACGGGAATTGCGGTCATAGAAGTTGATACCGTGGTCGGTACAGATCCATACATCGCCGTCATGGTCTTCATAAATCTTGCGAACACGGTTATGACTCAGCGGGAAGGCAGAGCTGTTCTGCTTGTACCATGCCACATTCTGATAACCTTCAGTATTGCGGGTGAAACGAATCAGACCATTGGTACCGCCCATCCACCATTCGCCGTTACGGGTCTGGAGCATGGCATGCAGACAGTTGCCCTCACCCGACATCGTTATCTTATCGAGCGACACATAGCGGTAATAGGTATGGGTAGTGAGACGGGAGAGACCATTGTCGGTACCCACCCATACATTCTGCCACTTATCTACAAAGCAAGCCCAGACGATGTTGTTAGGAATAGAAGCATCATCGCGGGAATCGTGGATATAATGGGTGATGGCATTGGAGAGTGCCATCTGATAGAGTCCGTTATCGGTTCCGATATAGAGATTGCCGGCAGCATCTGTAGAAAGACATTTGATGGAATTGCCGTTGAGAGCAGGAATCTGGGAGAAGTTCCTGAGCTGCAGATCGGCACAATAGAGAGCACCCTCGGTACCAATCCAGTAGCATCGGCGCTTGGCATCATAGGCAAGTGCATTGACCAGCGGCTGTTCTCCGGCACGGAGCGGAATCAGTCTGCTGCCGAGATGCAGACCAGCAAGCGAACCTACGAGCAAGCCTTTCGGAGTAGAGAGCAAAGCATAGACATCGCCCCCGAATTCTGTCTTACCGCCTTTCATATCGAGCACACGGAGTTCCTTCAACTGCCTGCGCTTCGTCTCATCGGCAAAAGCCTTCATGGCAGGTGTTTCAGCATACTGATAATCTTCGGTATCAAACTTCAGAATACCGTTGCCGGTAGCCAGATAGAGCATTCTGCCCTCGAAACCGAGCGCATTGACACGCGTATTGCTGAAAGTATGTTCCTGGAAATGGCGATAACCATGATAACCATCATAGCTGTAAAGACCATTGTCGGTTCCGAGCCATATCATTCCCTCATGGTCCTGGGTTATGGCACAAACTGTCTGCGCACCTTCAAGGGAGGTGTTGACGAAGCGCTGCGCATGGATAGCGAGCGAAACAAAGAGCATAGCAATTGCCATGCTGATGCGGTATATAGGTTTTGTTGACTTTTTCATGCGTGCAAATTTACACAATATTCATGATAATGCCAAAAAAAATCGGAGGAAAATCATATAAAAAAGAATCCCCTGGGAAAATAGCCATTGCTATTCCCAGAGGATACGATAAAAAATGTATATGGACTTAATACTCTAATAACATCTTATATTGCCTGGAGCGTAATCGACTTTTCGATATTTCGCTTGCAGTCTTTTACCTTCAGGATGATGTCACCCTTCTGCTTGCTGCTCTGTACGATGACTACGAGTTTGCCGGAGAAGAGTTTCATCTGTGGCTGGGTGAATGGTTCGAGCGATGTGGCATCGCCGTTGCAGGCTGCCTTGAAAGTGCCGGCACCACTCACCTCAAAGGTCAGTTCATCATCGGCAAGCGGACATTCATTGCCGTCCTTATCCTGCAGACTCACGGTGATGAAGGCAAGGTCGTTGCCATCGGCATTGAGAAGCACATTGTGCTCATCGGTACAGCCTTCTACCATGCAGGCAATAGACTCATGGTCTGGAGTTTCTACGCTGAACTTCATCTGTGCAGGCTCGCCGGCAGTACGCTTCACGTCCTCACCTACCTTATCGCCATACTGGTTGTAGGTAACCACGCGAATCTCACCTGGTTCATACTTCACATTGTTCCAGCGCAGACGGTAGCGGTCCAATCGGCTTGACTTGTCCTTGCGAACCCTGCCCTGGCTCTTGCCGTTGACGAAGAGTTCGCCTTCCACGCCATCGGTATAGCAATATACAGGAGTCACTTCGCCCTCTCTACCCTTCCAGTTCCAGTGAGGAAGAAGATGGGTGGTATGCTGCTGCTCATTCCAGCGGGCACGATACATATAGTAGCGGTCCTTAGGAAGTCCGGCAAGGTCGCAGATGCCGAAGTAGCTGCTGCGGCTTGGCCAGTAGGTATCGTATGGAGTAGGCTCGCCGAGATAGTCGTAACCGGTCCATACAAACTCGCCGATTACCCAACTGTAGTCGTCCTGCATCTTCCAGTCATCATCCGGAAGATTGCTCCATGAACAGTATTCCGTATCATAGCTTGAGCACTGCCCATCAGGATAGGTAGCCTTATCGCTCACGACAACCGGGAACTTATATACGCCACGGGAACTGACCGTAGAGGCGGTCTCTGAACCGAGGAGGAAGCCCTGAGGCAACTGCTCGATATTCTTATAATATTTATGTACACGATAGTTGAAGCCCGGCACATCCATGGTCTGTGCAAAACCGCTCTTCAGGGCATCTTCTGCCCTATCCATACCCTGGGTAACAGGACGGGAAGGGTCGTACTGATGACAGAGATCCTGCAGATGCTTGGCGATCTGTACACCCTCCTGACTCCACTGCTCAGGAATCTCGTTACCGATGCTCCACATCACGATGCTAGGATGGTTGCGATGGTGCTTCACCAGATTGATGATATCCTTATCGCTCCACTCCTTGAAGAAGTTGGCATAGCCGTTCTTGCACTTAGGATAAATCCACATATCGAAACTCTCTGCCATCACCATCATACCGAGAGAGTCGCAGATTTCCATCTGCATGGTAGAAGGCATGTTGTGGGCTGTACGGATGGCATCGCAACCCATCTGCTTCATCATCTTGATCTGACGGATGAGGGCAGCCTTGTTCTCTGCTGCACCCAATGGACCGAGGTCGTGGTGCAGACAGACGCCCTTCAGTTTGCGGGTAACGCCATTGAGTTGGAAACCATAATCCTTGGATACCGAGATGGTGCGGATACCGGTCTTCAGCGTCTGGACATCAGCCACCTTCTTTCCTTCATATCGGGTAAGCTTTACCTGATAGAGATAAGGAAATTCCGGCGACCAGAGCTGTGGGTTTGCCACCTTCAAGGTAGTCTTTACGGCAGGAGTTGCACCAGGGATGGTCTGCTCGGCAACCTTCTTGCCAGCCTCATCCAACAGGGCAATGACGGTCTTGCCCGACTTACCGGTCTTGCCTTCGAGGAGCGCATTTACTTCCACCTCAGCTTCCTGCTTATCAGCCTTCAGCGTGCGCACGAAAGTATCCCAGGTAGCGAAGTTTTCATTGCCATAGAGTTCTACGGAAACAGGACGGTAAAGACCGCCTCCCGGATACCAACGGCTGCTCTCCTCTACATTATTAAGATGTACCTCGATGAGATTACTCTTACCAAACTGGATGAAAGGTGTGATGTCGATGCGGAAGGCATTGTAGCCGTAAGCCCACTTGCCTGCCTCCTTGCCATTGACGGTGACAACAGGCTGGCTCATGGCACCGTCGAAGACGAGTACGGCGCGCTTATAGCCCTTAGGAGCCGTCCAGTTCATCTTGTACATGCCCTCACCTATCCAAGGCAGCGCACCCGAACGGCCCGACTTCTCGGTCTTTTCGGTTTCGCCATTCTGCTCGATAGCCACCATCTGCAGGTCCCATTTCTTATCAAAAGGTCCCGAGATAGCCCAATCGTGCGGAACAGCAACCTGCTGCCACGACTCACCATCACGGGAGAAATCCCACGATGGCAGGTTGATAACCTTTCTGCTCTGCGCCTGGCACAATGTGGAAAGTGCCAGGGCAAGAGTCATGAAAGTAATGCTTCTCTTAATCATATCTCTTCGTTAAAATTCTTATTTTGTATGCATCGAATTATTTATATGCATCGAATACAGCTGTTGGTTTGCCGCTGTTGTCGAAGGCCCCCTTGATATATGCAGCCCAACCCAGAGTGGTATAGTTGGCTGGTTTCCAGTTGTTGTAAACCTCTGGTTCCCAATAGAAGATACCTTCGCAGGCAGAAATAGCCTTGCAGCCATCCACCATCTTCTTCATCATTGGCGCAGCCTGCTCAGAGCCCCACCACATACCGATTTCTGAAATGATGACGTCCTTGCCATACGTGGTAGAAAGAGTCTGGATGTTAGCGAGACAGTTCTCTGCATAACTCTGCCAGTTATCATCCTCTGGATAAAGAGAAAGTCCGATGACATCCCATTTTCCATCATTGTTCTTCAATTTATCGAAGAGCCAGGTAAGCCCGCCGAGGTCCTGACCCTGATCTACATGCACGATGACCTTTGCCTCAGGATAAACTTCCTTTACGGCATCATATCCGGCGTTGACATAAGCAGCAAAGTTGGCTGCATTCTTTGATACCTGACCGGTTACAGCCTCATCGCTGTTGAAGAGCATTCCGTCGCGGGTTTCATTACCCACCTGTACCCACTCTACATTGGTTACACCTCTATCCTTCAGGGCTTTCAATATATCCTTGGTATGATCAGCCACAGCCTGCTTCATCTGCTCAGCAGTATAGCCCTGCCATGCAGCAGGAACTTTCTGGTTACCCGGGTCAGCCCAGGTATCAGAATAGTGGAAGTCAATCATCAGACGGAAGCCGAGCTGCTGAGCACGCCAAGCCTTGGCGATGACATCATCCTTGCCACACCAGCCACCTTCCGGATTTACCCAGACACGCAGACGGATGGAATTGGTTCCCTCTTCGCGGAGGAGCTTCATGCATTCTGTAGCCTTGCCATTCTGATTATAGAATTTCACACCATCCTTCTCCATCTCTGTGAGCCAGGAAACATCGGCGCCCTTGGCAAAACCGCTCATATCGTATGTTTTCTCCTGCTCGTGAACAGTAGAATCGTCGCTGCTGCAACTTGTTCCCGTAATAGAGAACAAGAGCGCTGTAGCCAGCAACATGGCTTTTCCAAATATATTTTTCATTGCTATTTTTCTTATTAATTATTCATATTTCCATGTCATGGTGTTGAGATCGGCGGTAACGGTAACTTCACCACCAGTTACATCATCCTTGAACCAAATGTCCCAACAGTCACCTGCAGTAGATAAATTAAAGAGATTGTCTGCAACAGAGCCATACCAAGTCTGCTTGTCGTCCTTGTTTTCACCTACGTAGATAAATCGGAAGTTCTCCCAAGCAGTTGGTTTGTACGTGCAGGTATAAACGCCATCACTCACCTTATTCATTACAGCAAGAAGGGTGTTGCCATCCTTAGAGAACATACAGAGGGTATTGCTAACCTCTGGCTCTGGAGTTGTCTGGTCGCCCTCAACGATGGTATATTCCAACTGACTGTGCTCACCAACCTTCACGGTTATGGTATAAGTACCTGCCTTGGCAATATTCACGCTGCCAGCACTTTCAGAGTCTGTCATCTTGCCATCAGCCAAAGTATAGTTCATGGTCTTCACCACAGCTGCAGCATCATCTGTACCTGTAGCCTTGCTGTACTCAGCGCCTGTAGCTACGATGCTGACTGGAGTATTATCGGCTGTAGTTGTAATGACCTTGGTCCAAGCATAGTTAGGAGCATCATAAGTCATGTCCTCACCATTCAGTTGCATAGCCTTGATGTAGGTTGGCTTGAATTCCTTAGCCTTTGTATCTACCACTGTATAATAAATACCTGTCTGTCCAGGGAACCAGAAATTCCATGCCGACTCCGTATTATCCATTTCGTACACATGGTTATCCAGTCCTACATTACCCCAAATGGTACCATCATTTTCCTTACCCCAGATATTGAACCAAGAAGAGGCATTCATGTAGCCAGAATAAACACCATCAGAGTTTGGAGAATAAAGATAGGTCAGTGGGTGGTCCACATCCGTTTTCTCTTTCAGGATATTGATATAGCTCATATCAATGAGGTATGGAGTAACCTTTACCTGGCACAC
This sequence comes from Segatella sp., assembly GCF_977051555.1. Lineage (NCBI taxonomy): Bacteria > Pseudomonadati > Bacteroidota > Bacteroidia > Bacteroidales > Prevotellaceae > Segatella > Segatella sp. The sequence continues at coordinate 9,936 of NZ_CDRSSE010000002.1, read as the reverse complement.
ATTGCTGTAAGCAGCATCAAGATTGCTACCCATCTGACTCTTGATACGGAAATAAAGAGGTGAACTCACATCGGGTGTCAAGCCGAGATCCTTGGCTGCAGCATTGAGGTCTGCACCGATGAAAGCCTTGGAAAGGTCGGTTACGGTGTATTCCTTTTCTGAAGTAAAATCTTCTGAGGCTGATGCCTGCAGATAAGTTTTCAGCACTCCACTGCCCGCAGGCTTGGTTTCATCGCTCGAAAGCAAGCTAGGATTCTGCCAAGCCAACGAGAGGACAACGTCCTTACTGTTATCTACAGACAGCTTCACATCGGATGCCGATGCCATCAGATCGGATGCCTTGAAGCCATCCAGATATATCTTGTCGCCACTTTCGTCGCAACTCACCAGGGCGGTGAGTGCGCAGAGAAGCATCATCAGGTTTCTAAATATCTTTTTCATTCTTTTATCCTATTAATAGTTGTCGTTATGAAGATTTGGATTTGCGGTAAGCTCGGTGTTAGGGATTGGATAGATGTTGTACTTGCTGTCAACAGCCTGTCCATCGTGGACACCACCCTTCCACTGCCAGATGTACTTATTAGTAGTAAACTGACCATAGCGAATCAAGTCGGTACGGCGATAACCTTCATGATAGAGTTCACGGGCACGCTCATCGAGGATGAACTGGAGGAAGGCATCATCGTTGGCAAAATTGCTAGACCAAACATCAGAAGCATTAGAGCGTTCACGAAGCTGGTTAATCCAATAGATAGCGCCCTGCTTGCGGGAAGCAATCACGTCAGGATCTGCAGCATCGCTACCACCAGCCCAGTTATCCCAGTCGTTATGCAGACGAACCACGCACTCGGCATACATCAGATAAACATCGGCAAGACGGAAGAGAGGGAAATCGGTATCAACACCATCATTGTCTGTATTGGATGCCGTAGTACCATCATCCTTCAGATTACTCCACTTCTCAGAAAGATAGCCAGCGGTTTCATCGGTCATGCTGGTTACATCCTTGCTCTGACCGTTGGTGAAGAACTTGCAACGCTTGTCGCCATTGCCATCGATATCTGTCTGGGTGAACTTATCCACGAACTCCGGACGGAGACGGAACTCGCTCCAGCCACTGGTAGCACCGAAGTCGGCAACATTCTGGTTGGCATTCGACATACTCAACTGTCCGCACACCAAGTAAGTGGAAGAACCCCAGCTTACAGTATGCTCAGCACTTACCGGCAAGGCGAAGATAATCTCGTTGGTACGCTTGTCGTTATCTGCATTGAAGAGCTTGCTATAATCAGACTCCAGAGAGTAGCCCATATCCATCACCTTCTTACAAGCCTCCTTGCACTCGGCATACTTGGCAACGCCGGTATAAACCTCGCTGTTCAGATAAAGCTTGGCAAGCAAGGTATAGGCAGCACCCTGAGAAGCCTGACCGTAAGGACAGGTGGATGCCGGAAGCATATCGCCTACACAATCCTTCAACTCGCTCTCAATATAATCGAATGTCTGCTGAGGAGTATAACGAGGAGGAATGTAGCTGCCCACAGGGTCATTCTCTGTCACCATCGGAATGTTGCGATAGAAATCGAGGGCATGGTAATAGAACAGAGCACGCATGAAACGGACTTCTGCCTTATACTCCTTCATCTTCTCTGCATCAGCACCTGAGAAACTGGCACTGTTGGCATTGCGCAGGAACTCGTTGCAGAGGGCGATGTTGTAGTAGATACGATAATACATATCTGAGATCCAAGCATCGTTGGCATCCCAAGAGAGATAAGTAAGACCCGTGGTCTGCTCACCTGTCAGCCAGGTGGAGGCAAATTCATCGGTACCACACTCCTGCATATTGATAAACATACGCATGTAATCGAAACCACTACCATTGTTCAATACGGATTCCATATCCTTGTTGTCGCCGCCCTTGCCCTGACCACTGGTCACCATGGCAGCATAAATCTTACCCAGCACAGCCTCGTAATTGGCAAGCGAGGTATAAACATTCTTGGAGGTTGTCTCCGTATGAGGATATTGGTCGAGATCGGAAACACAGCTGGTTGTGCCTGTCAGCACCGCTGTTCCCAACATCATACTATATAATATATTCTTAAGTTTCATTGTTATTTCTACTTTGAACGTTGAACTTTGAGCTTTATGATCTGTAAAGCCTCAATCTATTAACTATTAACTGTTAACTATTAACTAGAACTGAAGTCCGAGGCTTACTGAGTAAGTGCGAGGACGTGGATAGAATGAGTTGTCCATTCCGTTTGGCACCTCAGGATCGGTACCAGAGTAGCCGGTAATGGTGAATACATTCTGTACCATCGCAGATACGGTGAGCGAAGCCCACTTGTTGATCTTGCCTACATTGTAACTCAAACTCAAGTTGTCGAGTTTCAGGAAAGAAGCATTCTCTACATAGTAATCTGAGAGATACTGACGGGTCTTGAAACCTGTCTTCAGGAAACTGGTGTTGAGGTTGTTGAGCTGTGAGTTGTTGTAGCTTACGGTCTCGAAAGCACCTGTACTCATACCCATTCCGTTGTATACATAGTTATCGATGTTGGCACGGAAACTCATACCGAGTGTCAGCTGCTTGTATCTCAAAGATGTACTCAAGCCCATGATGTATTTAGGGGCTGGAGAATGATAGCGGTAGAGATCTGACTCATTGATTTCGCCATCGTTGTTGAGATCAGCATAAGCACCCTCGATTGGCTTGCCTGTCTTAGAGTCGTAGAGCTGATGATATACATAGAACATGTATGGCTCATATCCCTCTGAGAGTACCTGGAACTGGTAAGCATCGATAGATGGACCTACCTTCACGTTGGTCTGGCTTCCACCCTTTGTGAGTGAGAGGTTCTTCACCTTCATGTCCTGCCAGGTGAAGTTGTAGCTCAGGTTCCACTCCCAGTCCTTGGTCTGGATAGGGGTTGCGTTCAGAGAAACTTCGATACCCTTGCTGTCCACATTACCTACGTTGGTAAGGATAGTCTTTGAGAAGTTGGTACCTGCAGCTGTTGGTACAGAAGCCAACAGGTCCTTGGTCTTACGGGTATAGAAATCGATGGCACCACCGATACGGCCATCCAGGAATCCGAAGTCAAGACCGAAGTTCCAAGAGGTTGTTGTCTCCCACTTCAAGTCTGACACGTATGCCTCAGGACGGTAGGTATTGATATACTGTCCGTTGATGAATGCTTCGGCACCTGCTACACTGTAGGTATAAACCGGCAGATAATTGTAGTTGCCGATACCTTCCTGCTGACCGGTAACACCATAGCTGGCACGGAGTTTCAGGTTAGAAAGTACCTTCTGGTTCTTCAACCAAGGCTCTTCTGTCAAAGTCCAGCCCAAAGCAACCGATGGGAAAGTACCCCAACGGGTATCCTTAGAGAAACGGGAAGATGCGTCTCGACGAACGGTAGCCGTCAGGAGATACTTTCCATCGAATGAATAGTTGATACGTCCGTAATATGACAACATTACATGACGGTAATCTGATGCCTTTACGGTTGACAGGGTTGTGCCTGCCGCACTTTTGGTATAATAAAGAGGTGTAGTACTCTTCCAGTACTGGTAGTCGTAACCGGCTGTCAGATCTACATTACTCTTGATATCTTCGAAATACTTTGCATAGTTGGCATAGAGGGTAAGCAATCGGTTCTCGTTCTTCTGAGGACCATACTTATAATCGCTACCGCCCAAAGACTCATCCTTGTTGTAGCTCTGTGCTGCATAGACAGGGACATGAATGGTTCCATCGCCCTTGGCATAGTCAGCACCCACGGTAGCATGGAGCTTGAGGTCTGGCAGGAAATGAACCTTGTAATCTACATCCATCGAACCGATGAAGCGGCTTACCTCACTCTTTGAATCATACAGATCAACCAGACCGCGAGGGTTTCTTACACCAGCATTCACTGGATAGCCATCAGCATCGAGTGCCTCATTATAGCCACCATACTTGTCGTTACCGGAATAAACCGGAATGGTTGGGTTGAATGTGGCAGCTGCCCATACGGCACCACCATTATTGAATGAGTTGTTATTGAGGGTTCCCTTGGCATTGATGGTCAACTTCAGGTGATCCTGGAAGAAGCTAGGAGTCAATACCACGTTACCTGTCCAGCGCTCTACATTATCCTTGCGAACCAGACCGCTCTGGTTGTAATAGCCTACAGACACGCGGAATGGCAACCACTTGTCGATACTGCCGCTCACGCTGAGGTTATTATCTGTACCGAAAGCTGTGCGGTAAACCTCATCGTTCCAGTCGGTATTGGCTGTACCGAGCAATGACTTTTGGTTATCTGTACCAAACTGGTTGATGACATTCACGAATTCATCACGGCTCAGCATATCTACCATCTGCGCACGGGTCTGCATGCTGTTGGTAGTATTGAAGTTCACCTTTACAGCACCCTGCTGTCCCTTCTTGGTGGTAATGATGATGACACCGTTAGATGCACGGGAGCCATAGATGGCTGTAGAAGAAGCATCCTTCAATACTGTCATGCTCTCGATATCAGAAGGGTTGATCATGCTGAGGAAGTTGCTGCTGTTACCAGAGATACCACCCTGCTCCAATGGCACACCATCGAGCACGATAAGAGGATCGTTGCTGGCATTAAGAGATGCACCACCACGCACACGGATGGTACTACCGGCAGAGGCAGAACCACTGTTGGACATAATCTGTACACCCGAAACCTTACCATTGATCAACTGTTCTGGAGAAGAAACAAGACCTTTGTTAAAGTCCTTCGATTTCACGGTAGCCACGGAACCAGTAAGGTCGCTCTTTCTTGCTGTACCATATCCGATGACCACGACATCAGCCAGCGCCTTGCTGTCGGATTCGAGTTTCACCTTCATATTGTCAGAGATCGAGAGTACCTTATCAATATAACCGATATAAGATACCTTGATCTTCTTGGCTGAAGAAGATACCTGAAGACTGAAGTTACCGTCAAAATCAGTAACTGTACCGCCCTTTTCGCCTTCCACCATGACAGTGGCGCCAATCAGAGCCTCACCATTCTGCGCATCAGTCACCTCACCTTTGATGGTTCTTGTCTGCGCCATGAGTTGCAGACATCCGATGAGCAACAATGCCACGAGAAGCAAACTTCTCTTTGCTAATTTCTGGATTGCTTTCATTGTTTTACTTTTAGGTTGCGTTTTACGTTTAAATGCGTTTGCGTTTAAAATTGTTTTCGCTTGCAAAAGTAGAGAAAAGAGAAGAAAACAGCAGATAGATTTAAGACAAAAATAAAGAAAAAACGGACAAAAGCAAATCTTTATCTAGCTTTTGTCCGTTTTGTCATTTAAAAAGCAGGAATCTTTATCGGATTCATACCTGATATCTCGCCGGTAAAAACTTTCCTGTTAGAAAATTACCTTATTCTTTAGAAAATTACCTTCTTCACGCTTACATGTCCATCATGGTTCACCTTCTTGACGATATTGATACCTTTCTGAGGTGCTGAAAGACGGGAACCTGCCAAATCATAATACTCTATGCGAGAGGAGCCGGTTTCTGATGCCTTTTCTGCAAAAGAGATGCCTGTAGTAGCACTTGTCAATACCTTTCCTTCTGCATCGTAGGTCTTAGCTGTGCTGTAGTTCTTGATGGCATGATCGAGTTCAGACATGTCTACCGTAGGAAGTGAAGAAGTATAAGCCTTCCAGATTTCTACCTTACCTGCACCAGAATACTTCTCGCAGATAGCAGGAACATCCACCGTCTTGTCGAGATAATGCTGGGTGTAAGAGGATGTGGTTTGAGTAGGAACCCAATCTATCTTGGTAACAGGAAGTGACTTACTAATCTTAGCGCCATCAATATTTGTGTAACCTTCCATCAAGTTGTTACAGCCCTTGTAGATACAATCATAGCCTTCTGCCTTAGAGATATTCAAGCTACCACCTCTATCTGAACGGATAGGCGACTTCGTGTCTTCGAAATAGCAACCTTCTTCGTATGCCACAGCTCCTGTACGGATATCCCAGCCATCCTCGCAGCCACGCATATAATTATTATAATAATGTACATGACCACCACGCTGGAGAGGAAGACGGGAGCCTTCGATCTGATCAAAGAAATTATGATGGAAAGAGATGGTGCGGCAGTTTTCATAAACATCTGAATCACCCTTACCCCACAAACAGCTCTTGTCATGGTCGTGGAAATAGTTATAGCTGAATGTCATCCACTGCACATTATTCTTGCAGTCAAGCAAACCATCATAGCGGTCTTTATTGGCAGCACCACCATTGAAAAACTCACAATGATCTATCCAGATATGTCCACCCCAATTGGTCTTGGCACTTACCTTATCAGCCTGGATTCCGATACAGTCTGGGTCGCCCACTTCTACTTGTGCACCATCACGCCAAGCCACAATCTTATTCTCACCCGTTCTGAGCACAGGAACACCCTTCATGGTGAAACGGCAGTTACGAATGATGATGTTATCAACTGACTGCATCACGAAGGTGATATGTGAGAAGAGAGGAGCCTCGCCTGTTGTAGGATTCACGACACCTATCAATGTCTTGTTAGAAGCTATCATAATACGCTCGCCATAGACTGACTCCACACCAGACTTTCCACTCTGGTCGTCAAGCAAACGACCGGTACTCAAATCATCCACATAACACTTGATACCTGTAGTAATATCATGATCTACGATAATGATATATGGATCTGTTGCCTGGAGATAAGCCTGCAACTGGGAGAAGTTATCAGCCTTCACCACCTTGCCACCGGCACCGCCGGTAGTACCTCCGGCACGAAACCAGTTAGTACCAGGAACACCTTCGTAGGCAGCGAAGCCATCTATAGAGAAGTCACGACCATCCTGGGTCTGTGCATTTGCCATCATTGAGAAGCCACAGAAGAAAGCTGTAGCCAATATGGTTTTACGGCAAACAACCTTGAACTGTGCAGAAAAAGTAGAATTTGTTTGTTTCATTTTAGATAAGATTAGTTTTTGTTTCTTAAAAAAGGGCTGTCCTCTTCAAGAAAAGACAGCCCTTAAAATTATTGTATACATCTTTCCCTCATCGGGTAAAACACATTCATTATTCTGTTACTGGTACAAGTTTGATGAGAGCTATTGTAGTAGCTTCACCCTTTGTAATCTTATGGGCACCAGCCTCAAGTACAACTGTAGTTGGAGCACCTGCCTGCTTTACACCATCAACCTTTACATTAGTTTTTGCACCAGAAACCCCATAATATACATACAAAGTCATCTTCTGAGATGTGGTGAAAGATACTTCTGTACCTTCTTCCATCTTAAGACTTGCGGAATAAGTAACACCTTCTATTGTGGTACTCTCCTTTCTTACATTTTTCTTTGTACCTGTCAAAGCAAATGCTGTGTTAGAAAGAGTACCATCAGTAGCAAAGCTGCAAGTTACTGTACCCTCAATAGGAGTAACAGTGCTACCACCTTCAGAACCACCAGTAGAGCCACCTGTGCTACCACCTTCGCCAGAGCCAGTACCTTCACCAGAACCACCAGTGCTGCCACCTTCAGTAGAACCAGAACCAGTCTCACCACTTGATGCGCTCTCATCACCGAAGATATTTACAAGACCTGTCTTGTAAGAAGAAAGAATATTATCGAGACCTGCGCAACGACCATAGTCTGCGTCATCTGTAGCATTATTGAATGTATAGTGAATATCACCCTGATTCAAACGACCAGCGCCATAGAAACCAGTTACCTTAGCAGGTACATCAACTGCTGCATCTGGAGTGTAAGCATACATCTTAGAAGCATCAGTATCGAAGTTATTGTAAGAAGTACCACCAGCCTTGGCTACAACAGAAGAAGGAACTGTCTCAGAAGGAGAAGCTACCTCGTAAGCATCGAAATCGGTGTTAGAGTTCTTCCAGGTGATATAGCTGAAGTATTTGCTCTTTTCTGCAAAGATATTACCATAAGCTTTCAATACACCACCACTCTCACCAGAGAATGTACCATCGCCCTTGGCATCTGTACCCTGCTTAGAAATCATCATAGGATACTTGGTGTTACGGAAGTAGTTTGACTCAACAAATACACTTGCGCCCATTGTCACACCTACACCATACTTAGCAACGCCATCATAGTAGTTGTTCCAGATATGAACAGAAGATGTACGTACACGTGGGTGACGAGAGTCTGAGTGGTCGAACCAGTTGTGGTGGTAGCAAATCAGGTTATCAACAGTTTCCTTCTTCATACCACAGAGGTTTGACTTACCTGTGTCGTGATAGTGGTTGTAAGAGAATGTGCAGAAAGAAGCACCATCCTTAGAGTCCAAAGAGCCATCACCCTTACCGTGGTCACCGCTACCCTTCTCACCATAGAAATAGTCGTTGTTGTGAACCCAGATGTGCTGAGTTCCCTTAATCTCCATGTTGTCGTTGCTTGAACCCTGGTTGAAGAAGGCCATATTACGAACCTCAACATTTGTACCATTGATGATTCCCAAGCCGAAGCCATTGAAACAAGCATCATCACCGATACCCTCGATGGTAACATTCATGACTGTAGTTTCGCTATTGCCTTTCAACAAAAGACCCTTCTGGTCAGTCTTAAGTTGGTCGCCAGCATCAGCAGTCTTAATTTCGCCAATAACGCGAACAGCAAGAGGAGTTTTATCCTGACCTTTCTGCTTTGCAAGAAGGATATCGCCAATACCTGTATATTCAACAGGTTTTTTACCATCGCTCAAAGAAGCCTTGATAGTCTTGAAAGTATTCTTTGTAACATAAAGAACCTTAGCACCTGCCTTCAAAGTACCATCATTGTTGTAAGCACCTACACCATCGCTGATACCCTTATGAGCAAAACCCTGACGGTCGTAGTTGACAACCTTCAAGTTGTCGGCAATACCGTAAGCTGAAGTTTCTGCGCCACTAGCATCAACAGCAACAACCTTTAATGAATAGTTGCCAGCCTTCAAACCAACAACATCCACACGACCATAAGAACCGTAGTTACGAACGAGCTGCTGGTCCACCTTGGTATAGTCAGCATACTGACCACCCTTTACATATACGTTGTAGCTCTTGGTATCAGAAAGCAGAGTCCACTTAGCGTAAGCACTCTCCTGCCAGCCTTTGCTCTCAGTGATAGTGATACCCTTCTCAGTAACCTCACCACTCTCGCCACGCTCTGCAGCCTTGGCAAAGCTCAACTCCTTAACAGTAGCATTGAACTCATCATTCTCAGCACCAGCCTTAGCTGGAACTACGATGGTCTTGTCACCCTCGAAAGTTACCTTGGTCAAGTCTTCTGTATTGTAATACTTAACAGAACCACTATTGGTAGTTACAAACATCTGATTCTTATAAGTATCACGGCTAACTGCATTGTTTACCTTATTAGACTCATCAGGATCTACAGGGTCTGGAACAATAGAATTAGGATCCTTTACAGAAATGCTGTAAATCAACATACCACCATCAGTAGTAGTCAAAGTTACATTACCAGCCTCTGTAACAGTACCTGTACAAGTAGTCAGACTCGTAGACTTTGTACCGAAACCGGTAGTTCCATCAATATTGGCACTTGCATAAAGTCCACGGGATGTTTTGCTACTTGCCGTCTTGCAAACAACAGTTACAACCCAGTCTTTCTGAACATTAGGAATAGTTACAACAAGATTAGAACCATTCAACTCCAAATATTCAGACTTATAGTTCAAGCGGATTTTACCACTCTGATTAGCAGGAGTGCCATTACTTGACGCAACTGCAGCACCACACTTAAAGAGCAAACCTTTGGCAAAGTTCAATTCTGACCTCAGTTCGGGATAACGAGCTCTATCTAAAGGCTTTATAATGTTTTTATATAAGGGACACAGAGGCTTGGCAACCATCTATATATCTTGGATGGTTGCTGAGACAAAATCCTCATGTAAAATATG